>RFIQ01000093.1 GCA_003695565.1 Planctomycetota bacterium
CCCTTGCACAACCCGGGCCGATCCAAGATACCGACGCTGGTTGCAAACCGCCGGGGCTCTTGCGATCCAAGCCCTCTGGCAGATTAGCGAAAGTCGGGCGGGTAAAGAAAGGCCGGTCGCGGCCCCGGCGGCATGCTGGGTGCATTTGCTAGCCCGGAGCCAAGAGGAATCGGCCCGGCGTCGCTGCCGGCCAACTGAATCTCAAGAATCGGCCTTGGGGGGCGAACGGCTTTTTGGTACGACCCTGATTGCGCGGAGCGACCACCGGCAGGTTGGTTTTGCTAGCCATTGGCTGACCTGTCCCCGCAATGTGCGGTGGCTGCGCGGCCGGGGGCGGCCCGAACGTCCGCCAACAATCATTCGCCAAGCAAGGATTCGAATCGTGCAAGCCTACGACCTACTGATGCTGATCGTGCTGGCCACTGCAACCATCCTGGGGGCCATCAAAGGGTTTGCATGGCAAGTGGCATCGTTGGCATCGGTCGTGGTCAGCTACATCGTAGCCTATCGCTACCGCATGCAGGTGGCCGAGTACATCGACGCCGATCCGCCATGGAACCAGTTTTTGGCCATGCTGGTCTTGTATGTCGGTACGTCGTTCGTGATCTGGGTTGGTTTTCGCATGATCAGCGGCTTGATCGATCGGGTGCGGCTGAAGGAGTTTGATCGGCATTTGGGAGCCGTGTTCGGGTTCTTCAAAGGGCTGGTCTATTGCTTGTTGATCACCATGTTCGCGGTCAGCCTGCTGGGTCCGAAGCAGCAGGAAGCGATCTGCCAATCCCGCTCCGGATACTACATCTCCCTGGCCCTGGATCGCAGCGCCGGCATCATGCCGCGCGAAATCCACGATGTGGTCGGCCCCTACCTGGCCAAGTTGGATGAAAAACTGGACCATCGCAACCACCAGCACGATGCGACCGGCGGGGTCATCGAACCGGACGGATCGCAAACGCCTTGGTGGCAGCCCGGTTTGCTCGAGGGGCTTACGGGTTCCGAGGCTGTGCCCGAGGAGCTGCAGCAGTCGCTGCGCAACATTCCGATGCCCGATACGTTGCTGCCCGATGGATCGAATCCCGCGCAACCCCAACCACCGCCAACGCAGCCGGGATTTGGCAGCGGCCCGCAGCCCATCCTGCCTCCGACCTGGGGCAATACATCGTCCCACGGCGCCCCGGCGGCTGGCGAAATCGCCCCGCCGGAGTCTCCTTCGGGGGGACAGTTGCGACCGGCCGGCTCGCGGAGCGCGTCGCCCGGCTGGCCGTACTCCCCGCGTTAAAGGCCCCTGGGATTAGGGCGCGATCCGCAGAGGCGGCATTGGCATATTTCCTTGGGAAAACGGGCCTCTAACCGAACATAAGAAACATTATCGGACGTTGGGGTGGTGATGAATCCGCCCCGATTCTCTCCCGGCTGGGCGTCCATCCAGTCCATCTCTAGGAAGCCGGTCCGGCGGGCTCGGCCTCCAGGTACACGCCCATGTTGCGGAACTTCTGGTAACGCTGCTCGACCAGCGCATCGATGGGCTCGGCAGCCAGCCGTCCCAGGGTCTTGACCAGATAGCTCTTCATCCGCACCGCCATCTTATGGTGATCGCGATGCGCACCACCCAGCGGCTCTTCGATCACGTCATCGATGACGCCCAGCTCCAGCAAGTCCTGGGACGTGAACCGGAGCGCGTTGGCGGCGTCCGGTGCAAACTCGTGGCTCTTCCACAGGATGCCGGCGCATCCCTCCGGACTGATCACCGAGTAATAGGCGTATTGCAGAACGGCGATGCGATCGCCAACGCCGATCCCCAGCGCACCGCCCGATCCGCCTTCGCCAATTACAACGCAGATGATGGGAACGCGTAACCGGCTCATCTGAAACATGCTCTCAGCAATCACCTGTGCCTGGCCGCGTTCCTCGGCGCCGATCCCGGGATAGGCTCCCGGTGTGTCGATGAAGCAAATGATGGGCATGCCGAATTTTTCAGCCAAGCGCATCTTGGCCATCGCCTTGCGGTATCCTTCCGGGTGGGCGCAGCCGAAGTGGCAAGCCGCGCGTTCCTTGTAAGTGCGGCCTTTCTGGTGCCCCACGACCATTACCTTGAAGGCATCGATCTTGGCAAAACCGGTCAGAATGGCTCGGTCGTCACCAAAGTGCTTGTCGCCGTGCAGTTCGACGAACTCGTCGAACGCCAGATTCAAATAATCGCGCGTGTAGGGGCGGTCCTGGTGCCGCGCTACCTGGACGATCTGCCACGGCGTCAGGTTGCTATAGACCTCGCTGGTCACCTCGCTCCACTTCCGCCGCAGCGCGATAATCTGCTGCTCGATCTTCTCGTCGCCCGATGCGAGGCTCAACAGCCGCTCGATTTCCGCTTCGATTTCCAGGATCGGGGCCTCGAAGTCGAGACCGTGTTTGTGGTTCATGTTCGTTTTCGCCGTTCCCAAGTCGTGTTTCCATCCGCCCGGCGGGAGCGTGCCCCGACGGCCCGGCCCGGCCATCGGACGGTGGTACACGTGTTGCCGTCCGCATAACCGCGCAACATTAACAGTACTAGAGACCCCCCCGGGCGTCAAAGGAGGATCGACGGAAAGTCGCAAACCGTTACTTTGTCCCCTGCCCTTGCTGGCTTTGGACTCGCCCGGCCGTAGGGAAATCGTCGAAGATGCTGTGCTCGGGAATCCGCGGAGGGCTCTTGAAGATGCGCGTGACGCGAAACGTCTTGATCAAGTCCCACATGGACTGGGGGCGGTCTTCCCTGCGCTTGGCCATCATGGACTTGATGATGGCACAGAATTCCGGAGTGATGTTGTCGTTGATCACCAGGGGAGATGGAATGGGCGCCGAAATGTGCTTTTGCAAGAGATCCGTTGGGTTGTCGCCGGTGTACGGCAGTTTCCCCGTCACCGCTTCGAACAAGACGCAGCCAAACGAGTAGATGTCCGACCGCTCGTCCAGGGGCAAACCGCGGATTTGTTCCGGGGACATGTAACTGCGCGTTCCCTGCACACTTCGATTGCGACGAGCCAGCATCTTGGAAAGGCCCTTCTTGATCTTCTGCGAAATGGTGAAGTCGATGAGTTTTACTTCCCCATCGCGGCTGACCAGGAAATTATCAGGTTTGATATCGCAGTGCACATACCCCTTGCTGTGAAAATAGTACAGCCCTTCGGCGCATTGCAGGATGATCTTCTCGAGCATGTACGCGATCGACTCGGGGCCGCGCCGCAACGCCTGTTTCATGTTCAGCTCGCTGAACAATTCCAACACCAGAAATGGCGTTTCCGATTCGAGTACCAGGTCGTAGATCTTGATGACGTTAGGATGCGAGAGCGGTTTGGCGATTTCATATTCATTCTTCAGATAGGATATTTCCATCCGATCTTTGGCGTGATCCGGCCGCAGGACCTTGAGAGCAAACCGTTCCTGGGACTCCGATTCGATGGCCTCCCATACCTGGCAGGAGGAGCCGACACGGATCAGACGCGCCAGGCGATAGGGGCCCAGGAAATCGCGTACCTTGGTCATGAGGATTTCTTCATGGCGAAATGGATACAGAACAACGCTCGACTAGATGTATCATACGTGAAACAAACACATCTCGAAAGAATTCGGCTCAGGGAAACGCTCGGATTCCCGAATTGCCGTGGGTTGAATCGGCCGGCATCCCTTATTCAATCGGATTGGCACGATGCATCGGAGTTGGCATGGATGCGACCGTTGCGCATGAGCACCGCGGTGTATAGCTGGCGAATGCGGCGCGTCATCTCCTGGTGGCGGAAGCGCTCGGCGCACAGCGCTGCACCGTATTGTCCGTAGCGCGTCCGGCGTTCGGCGTCGCCCGCTAGGAGGAGCATGGAGCGGGCCAGTTCTGGGACATCCTTGGGCGGAACCAGGCATCCGGTTTTCTCGGGCAGTACGACTTCCCTGGCACCATCGATATCAAAGCTGATCACCGGTTTGCCGGCCAGCAGGGCTTGGGGCAACGTCCGGGCCAACCCTTCCCGCAAGCTGGTATGCACGAGCACATCCATGGCGCTGAGGAAATAGGGAATGCGTGTGGGGGGGACCAATCCTACGAACAGGAAGTGAGGGGTCAAGCCTGCTCGGGCGATGCTCTGCTCCAACCGTTGCCGCAACACGCCGTCTCCCACGAACAAGAATTTGCAACGCGGGTCTTCCGCCACGACCTGTCGTGCCGCCTGGACGACAAATTCGTGTCCTTTGAGGTGGAACAGGCGGGCGATCTTGCCCAAGACGATATCGGAATCGGCCAGGCCCATTTCTCGCCGCGCGGCGTCCCGGTCACTGCCGCAGGACAGGAACGGCTCGACTTCCATCCCGGAATAGATCGTCGTGAACTTTTCGGGCCCGGCCACGCCGGCCCGTACCATCCGTTCGGTCATCGCATCGGCCACGCTGATCATGTGGTGGCAGCGGCGACCAGCCCACTTTTCCAACTGGATGAACAACCGTCGCGCCGGGGCCGATTGGTATTCGTGAAACGGCGCGCCGTGCACGGTGTGAATGACGGCCGGAATCCCCAGGTTCCATGCAGCGGCCCTGCCCAGGAAACCTCCTTTGGCGCTGTGGGTGTGCACCACATCGGGGCGAAACTCGGCCAGGATGCGGCGAATCTCCCGGTAGGCGGCCCAGTCGCGCGCAGGGTGGATGGCGCGTCGCAATGCGTTGACGGTCCGAACTTCCACCCCCCCTGCCCTGCTCTGTTCCAGCAGCGCCCCTTCGGGACCTAGGGAAGGCCCAGTTACCAACAAGACTTCGTCCCCGTATTCTTGCACCAGATCCATGCAATTGTACAGCGTGTTTTCCTGAGCTCCCCCGATGATCATTCGAGTGATGACATGAGCGACGCGCATGGGGGAACCTATTGCGGATAAAACACTTGCATGAGACAGAGTCCTTGTGGGGGGGCTGCGGCGCCGGCCACGGTGCGGTCGCGTGCCGCCAGCACTCCCGCGACCCAATCGGGCGTCGCCCGCCCCACGCCAACCTGGACCAATGTGCCCACAATGTTACGCACCATATTGTACAGAAATCCGTCCGCTTCGATATCGATCGACACCAGATGGCCGTCCAGGTGCGATTGCTGGTGAATCTCCAGTCGCCGAACGGTGCGCACCGTGGTCTTGCGGGGACTGCCGGTGGATTGGAAGCTATAGAAATCGTGGCGTCCCAGCAGGTGCGTTGCGGCTTGCTGCATGGCTGAAAGGCTCAATGGACGACGGACCCACCAATGCGTGCGGGCCAGGATGGGATCCTCGATGCGCGAGGCGTACACGAGATAGCGATAGTGTTTACCCAGGCAATCGCGGAGAGGATGAAAGGTCATTGGCACCTCTTCCGCCCGGCGGACCACCACGCCATCAGGCAGGAGGCAATTGATCGCCAGAGGCAGACGCCAGGCTTCAGCGGGCCAGTTGGCGGTCTTGAATTTTGCCACTTGTCCCACAGCATGCACGCCGGTGTCGGTACGACTGCTGCCCAGCACGCGCACCTCAGGTTGGTTCAACAGTTTGCAAAGAGCCTGTTCCACGGCCGCCTGCACCGTGGGATGATGGGGCTGCCTCTGCCAGCCGAAAAAGTGCGTCCCATCGTAGGCGATTGTCAAACGAAAAGCTCGCTCGCCGCCCGCACAGCCGGAATCGGTGGTCATTCTGCGGTGCACCCCGTGGGGAGAATCGAATCCTCCGCGCAGCCTACGTCAAATCCGGCTGGGCGATCTGGTCGGCCACCAAGCGGCCGATTTGCACGGCATTGGTTGCCGCGCCCTTGCGCAGATTGTCACTGACGCACCAAAATGCAATGCCACAAGGATTGGAGAGATCCTTGCGCACTCGCCCGACGAACACCTCAGGCCGATCGGCACACTCCACCGGCATGGGGTACTGTTTGTTTGCCAAATCGTCCACCAAGGCGATCCCCTCAGCCGAGCGGAATAGCTGTCGAATTTCCTCCAGGTCCAGGGGTTGCTCGGTCTCACAGTAGATCGATTCACTATGCCCGATCATGACGGGGACGCGGACGCAGGTGGCATTGATGGCGATGCTGTCGTCGTCGAAGATCTTATGCGTTTCGCGCACCATCTTCATCTCTTCCGAGGTGTAACCGTCCTGCTTGTGCGACCCGATCTGCGGGATCAGGTTGAACGCGATATTGTGTTGGAAGATACGCGGCGTCGGAGACTGGCCGCGCAACCGAGCTTGCGTGCTATCGGTCAACTCTTGCTGGGCAGCCAAACCGGCTCCGCTCACCGCCTGGTAGGTGCTAACGACCACGCGGCGCAGTCCTGCTGCATCTCGCAGTGGTTTGAGCGCTACCACCATTTGCGTGGTACTGCAGTTCGGGCTGGCGATGATACCCCGGTGCCGCTGGATGTGTTCCGGATTGACCTCCGGGATCACCAGGGGGACGTCTTCGTGCATGCGGAAATACGCGCTCTCGTCGACCACCACCGCACCCCGCTCAACCGCCCAGGGAACGAACTCCGCGGCGACTTCGTCCGGCGTGCTGGCAATCACCAGATCCACGTCCTCGAAGGCCTCGGGTCGCAGCGGTTCGACGGTCAGCGATTGGCCGGCAAAATCGATTTTTCGCCCGGCCGAGCGGGGCGAGGCCAACAGCTTTAGCTGGTCGAATTGCAGGCCTTGTCGCTGGATTTCATCCAGCACGATCCGGCCGACCGCTCCGGTGGCACCGACTACCGCCAATGTCTTGATCACTCTTCCGACTCCTGTGCAGGTCCCCACGATGGGGCGTGGTCTTGCGTGGTGAGGCGATCGCCTCGGTACGATGCGTTGCTGCCAAGTCTAGTTGACGGGCCGGAGATCGAAAAGTGAGGCGCCGCGACCGGAGGAGTGGCACGCCTCGCAGGGCCGCAGGGCGCGGGAGATGCGAGGGGTAAGCGGGCGGATCGCCTCCAACCAGTTGCCTCGAACGCGCGAGATTGGATCGGGATGGGGAAGAAACGGAGCCGGCCAGGTCCCTAACGCGGCGTGGGGGAGCCCGGGTGGCTGGGTGAGCGACGGGCGACCGAGACCGGTTCGGGAGGCAGGTACAGTGGGGTCTCATCCTCCACCGACCGGCCGCTGGCGTGATATTCGAACAGGGCCGGTTCCAAAGGAGCAGTCAAGGGACGCGGTACATCCCACTCGATTCGCGTGCGGAAGGCCTTGTGCACACCGGCCGTTTGCGGCCGCGAGAATTCGGCCTCTGCAAACCAAAAACCGGGCAGCTCTCCCTGTTCAGGGGCCAGCCGCTGGCGGATGCGCAAGCGAACTTCGGACGGCATGGCTGGGGACTCGTTCAGAGGAATAAGCCCCTGATCGATGGGAGCCAGAGGCTGAGGCTCCGGAGGGGTGCGACGCAACGAACCACGGAGGATCCACACGCGCGTTCCCGCCTCGTCGATGGCCTGCACGTCGGTGAACTGATATTGGCCATGGATCTTTCGCAGCGATTCTGCCGGTCCACCCACGGCCAGGTACAAGGCGGTCAAAGGGTGCGTCACAGAGGCTTGGGTTATCTGCAGTCGTTCGCGAACTTGATCCAGGTCCACCACAGCGCTGCGCCGATTCTCCCCGAGCTGTTCGAGGGTGTGCAGCCGGTGCCCATCGCTGATCTGCAACAGGGCGTGGGCCCCACTGCGCCCCGGGAACTGCAGGTGCAATTTCATCCGTCCAGAACCCTTCCCTTCTCGAACGTATTTGCCGATGCCGGTCAACTGCAGCCCGTCGAATTCGATGTGTTGCCGAACATCACACAACACGGCCGGTCCCCACACCGCATCATGCAAAGCCAACAGCAACACGCGGGTGGCCAGGCGTCCGGGGTCGGGCGTCTGGATGGACGCATTCTCGGGCGATGGCTCGATGGGCTGGCCGGCCGCGTCAGCCGCTGACGAAGCTGGCCTGGGGTCACCTGCCGCAGCGCATGGATGGCCGTCGGTTGGGAAGAAACTGCCGGCGATCAGTCCCCACAGCACCGCTAAACCGAGGACGGACCGAGCCGAAAAGCAAGCATTGCTGGGAGCAATTCGCATCCACATGTTCGGGTTATGCCGGATTTGTCAAAGAAAACAGTCATTCCGCGCCGAACATAAACCCACGGAGCCAACTTTGCAGCGCGCTTTCCCTAGCGCCGCTGGGGTGACCGCCGATGCCGCTGGGTTATTCGTTCGTGGCGTCCCGCAGGGGATGGGCGAACTATACGGCCAACGCGGCGGGGATGTCCACCCGAATCGTTGCTCCGCGCATGAACTCACTCACGATCGTTTCGACAGGCGGCGGACGCCGGGCTCGAAACCGGACGCTTTGCCAGAACTAGGGGGTTAGGCATGAAAATGCGTATTTTCCTGACGCTAGCCGTCGCAGCTAACTGCTGTTTGATGGGCTGCACCACGGTCCGGCACAACCTGCCGCCGGCTCAACGCTTACTCGAACCAGGTCCCGGTGTCGGTGGCCCCGGACCGGGCGTCATGGCTCCCGCCGTGGTTCCCGCATCGGCGACGATGGGTGGTGGAGGACCGGTCGTTGGCGCCGGATGTCCCACCTGCATGGACGGATCGGCCGGAGGGGGCCCGGGGATGATCCCGGCCACTTCGTCGGTACAGATCCTGTTCAATCGCCCCGAGGGGATGCAGATTCATTATGACGTGGTCGGCGACGGCGGATTCGGCAGCGAACCGTTGTTCGTTCCCGGCCGGTTGGAATTCCCGCAAGGGGGAATCTACCGCTTGAAATTGACGAACATTCAAGGCCGCGAAGGCGTTGAATTGTATCCGACGATTGAAATCGCGGCGGCCAACCCGCGGACTGCCGCCTACTTGGCGCACAACGCGATTCCGATCCAGTTCAATCCGGACGACTTCGAACAAGTCCTGTCTGGAAACTTCGTTACCAAAGTGATCTACTTGCCCGATCCAGAATTCCAGGGCGATGCCCTGGTTGGCGTGGACGTGCTGGTCAGCAATCGCCTGGATCCGGGATTGGATCCGATTGTCGAAGCCGACCGGCGCGGTGCCATCCTGGCGATCGTGCGGATTGGCAACAAAGACATCGAACTGTCTTCCATGAACGCAGCGGCCGCCGGTCCAATTGCCGGTGGGCCAGTGATGATCGGCCCCGACGGTGCTCCCATGGTTGGTGCTCCCATCTCGTTGCCCGGCTACGTCGCTGGCGTGACCAGTCCGCAGTACGGCATGACGATGTCTGGAACGCCGATCGGATTGCCAGGTCCTCCCCACATTCCATTGGGGTCTCCGGCTGGGTTGCAGAAGCATACGATTCGCAATCGCACCCACCAGCACTTGCCTGACCCGGTCAGCAACATGCGGATGACGGTCCGCCAGAATCCTGGGATCAGCTACCCGGCGCCACCGAATCGCGTCCGCGTGCGTGAACAGAATATTCATCCGGGCAATCCGACCGGCATGCCGATCTCCCATCGGGTAAACCAGTCGGTACCGTCGGGCGATGGAGCGTATTGCCCTCCGGAATAAGCCGGGCATCAGCAAGTACGGAAGGACACGAGGCAGCCCGGTTGGCCGGCGACGATGCATCTCGGCATCCCGATCCCCGGTAGCACCTCGGACCGGACGAATTGCAAAACGATCAGCCGATGGAGCCGGCGGCTCCCATCGTCGAAACGAGACTGAGTGAGGCGACCGGGAGTTTCATGGACTCTCGGTCGCTTTTTCCCAGCGCTAAGCATGGTAATTGTTGCGGCACCGAAGACGGACGAGGTACCCTGCGCATGATTTTGTTGTCTACATTTGTGGTCGCCCGCTGGATACATCGTTGTCGGTTGCTGGTGCCTCTGGCGATCTTCGGCATGTTCATCCACTCGGGCGGACCGGGTCTGCGGCCGCATGGGAACTCCGCCTGGGGGCAGGCCGGACGGTTGCCACACGTCTATTATCCCCAAGATGCACGTCAGGTTCCGGGCAGCATTGGTGCCGCCCAAGTCGCACGTGGCCTGCCGGGGATGGGGAGTTTTCAGCCGGTTTCGTTGCGAGGCCCCGCGGGGTTGAAGATCGCCTTGGCCCAAGACGGTGCATTGCTGCCCCTACTCGATGCACCGGTCAACGTCGGGATGATCGTCGGCGCGGTGTATCGCTTTCAGGTCGGCGGCATTCCCCTCCGCCCAGGTGCTGAACTGTATCCTACGTTGGAGATTATCGATCACGTCCACGCACCGGCCGAACGGGCCCATCGCTTTCCAGTCCCCGTCGTGCTCACCCGAGAGGATCTGGAACTGGCTCTGCGCGGTGCTTTGATCACACGCGTGATCTACCTAGAGGACAGCGACATTGCAGACCCCGAGAAGGTGGATCCGGAATTCCAGATTACAACTACAGTCGGGCCGGAGGAAAATGCGCTGCAAGTCGCTGACCAGCTCGGCCGCCCGGTCGCAATTCTGCGGATTGGATCGCGATTGCCTCCCCAGCACGGCGATTTGCATTCGTTCTTGTTTGGAAGTCCGCCGTGGGTCCCCCTGCCGGTTCCTCCCCGCCGCGAACAATTGATTGAATCAGGTATGTGGCCCGCCGATGCAGATCAGACGCCGTCACCCAGCGATTCGCCTCATGCATCGAACGAACCGGTAGAGCGGATTCCTCTGACCCAGGCCATCACTCCTCCCCTCCCCTGCCCCGTCGGGTGTGAACCTACCTTCCGGCCCGGTGGGCAGGTGGCCGCCGACGGCGATCGCCACGTCGACCCGCACGCCTACATTTACGATGGCGGTGATGCCGCGCCGCTGGCCCAGGTGCGCGAGGACTGGACTCCAATCGGACTGAAACCTTCGGAAACAATTGCATTCTACGATACGGTAAGCGGCCGCGTGTGCGTGCGATCCACCAATCGCGTGGCCGTGTACGCACCTCGATTTGCCGCTATCCGGCAGGTTGCCGGTGTCATCATGACCGCTGCCTCTCAAAATACTCAAGGCATCCTCGACCCGGTTGCGACCGGGCGGATTCGCGATGCCAATCAAGCGGGGGCCGTCATGCAACCGGTGGCCTTGCATGGGCAACAGCAAGTCGGTCTGATCGATGCTCTCGAAGACAGTAACTTTGGGGCCAAGATGGACCAGGTGGTTCCCCTGCAGCGCATGAGCGACGCTCGATTCGCCATCGAGGGATTCGACGTGACGACGACCAGCCGCATCACCGATGACGAGATCGTCGTGTTGGGACGGATATTGCAAAACGCGTACGAGTGGTGGTCGCCGGAGTCGCTGGAAGTTTACCTGAACGGACAAGGGACGGCTTTAGCCAAAAAGAGTAAGGCGGCTCAGGAGGTGTTCCACTACGAGGTCAGCGACTCCTGCGCACTACGGGTCCTCAAGGGCGCTTCCTCGTCAGTCGCCCTGCCGGGCGACATCCTGCGTTTCACCTTGCGATTTGACAATGTTGGAACCAAGCCGATCGGTAATGTCGTCCTGGTGGATAACCTCACTACCCGGCTCGAGTACATCGAGGGCAGTCAACAAAGTAGCGTCCCGGTTCGCTTTTCATCGGAGCCGAATTCGGTTGGCTCGCAACAACTCCGTTGGGAGCTGGAAGAGCCGCTGGCCCCTTACTCGGGTGGTGTGATCAGCTTTGACTGCAAAGTCCGATAGTAGGGCGTTTGCACCGAGCTAGGAGCATAACGAGCCTGGCGCCACGAGCAAGGAATCGATGTGGCCTCGCAAAGGATGCAGGCGGGAGGTGAGCATCTCGAAGTCTCCCCCCTGTCCTGGCGTTGCTGGTTTGCGAAGTCTTGTTCCAGGATACGAATCGGTTGGCGCGGCGGCGACGGGGGGACTCGATCTCCCGAGCTCAAAAGATATCTGTTCTCTGACGAAACTTGAGCTAAACTGGTTTTGAGCCAGCGTCGGTGTTGCCTGCCAGCCGCAGCGGCTGGCCGCCGGGCGCCACGTTACGCCGTACTGCATGCCCGATTCGCCGAGGGTTCGGCGACCACCCAATCGATTGACCTACGCCCGAGTCGAAATGTACGCAACTCTGTTACGAAAAGATCACGTGGCAGGGGTCCTGCTGGGCACGGCGATAGGCGAGGCCCTCGGTGTCGGTTTGGAAGGGCTGTCGCGTCGCGCGATGCTCCGCCAGTGGGAGAACTCTCCCCTTGCTTATAGCTATTGGCCGCGGTCGGGGAGCTATGGCGAACACACCCGATTGATGTTGGTGGCCGCCCAAGCGCTGCTCAATTCCCACAACGAACTCAACCCATTCCAGCGCGCGTTGGCCTGGCGGCTGAGTTGGTATCCCCTGTCTTTCCCGGTGGGGATCTCTGCCGGCATGCTTTGGACCTGTATGAAATGCAGGTTTCGACGACTGGGAGTGCAAACCGGAGCCATGGACGGAGGGCGCACGGATGCCGCGACTCGAGCCGTATTCTTCGGCATTGCCCTGCACGGGGCTGGTCATCGATTGCCGAACTGGATGCAAAGCACGACCGCGGTGACGCATCGTTCACCGCACTCGATCGATGCCTGCACGTTTCTGGCTACCTTGATGAATACCGCCGCCACATCTCGCTATCGGCGGGTAGAGACGGGGGGTGACGCACGGCAGGCCGGCCCGATGGCCCGGGCACCGTTGGCTCCACTAAGCGACCCTGTGGCGGTGCTGCAGCAGGCCGCGGAGGGATGCACCACGGCCGAACTGCGCGAGCTGGTTGCAGAAATGCAACAGGGGCTGCAATCTCGATGGTCCGTGGCCCGTTTGGCGCGACAACTTGGTTATGTCGATCGCGTGCCCAATCAGATTCTGCCGGTCACGGCATTGGCCAGCTACGCATTCCTGCGGCATTCCGGGGACTACCGATGGGCCGTTGAACGCGCGATCCGCCTCGGCGGTGCCACGGCCGTTCTAGGGGCCATCGCCGGCGGGTTGGCCGGAGGGTATTTGGGAGGCGATGCGATTCCTCCCGAGTTGATTCGGGGGTTGCGGGGCGGACCGCACGGGCGACGCTGGCTCCGCGACATGGCCGACCGATTCGCTCACTGGCCGCACGGCGTGGATGACTTGTATCTGGCTCCGGCCCAGACCTCCGACCCGATCATGCAAATTGTGCGCAACATGCGCCAGTTGCCGGCGTCCGGTGTGCAGCGATGCAAGCGCGTGCTCTGGAATGGCACCACGCGTTCGCGGCGCCGGCGTTAACAAAGGATTGCTTCAGGGCGAACAGTGCGGCCGCCCCTCTTATCGCGCCGGTGGCCTCGCCTGGTGGATGCTGGGCCCCAATTCTTCGTCCAGGACCAGAATGGAGAACTCCTCGACGCTGTCCAGATCACCGGTGCTGAGCGTGGCATAGTCGAATTGCCCTCGCAAGTCGGTGTAGCCGTCCTTGAAGAACTTCTCGCTGCCGTCTCGGTGGCGTGCGTAGACTTTAACATACGCGCCCACCACCGGCTGTCCGCCACGCGCATCGGTGACTTGCAGCCGACCGTAAGGTTCGACCAGAACCACCCGCAATTGGCCAGCGGTGACCAGTTGGCGTCGTGCAATCCCCGCAGCTTGAACCTCGACGATCAAGTTCTTGTGCTGCAACTGCGGCGGAATGTCTATGACGAGAGACTCTTGGCCTATCGTATCCACTTCGACCCGATGGTTTGGCTGGACGATCGGTGCGGCCGCGTCCTGCGTCGTGGCGAACGGTCGGCGGCTGAACAGCAGTTCCACATCCATCTCATAGAAGCCGATCTGAATCTGCTCTACGTTGTGCAAGTGGGCGATCAACCGACCGCCGGACTGTTCCAATTCCAACGCGGGATTACGACGAGCCATCTCGGCTTGCTGAACCTCTCGCTGGTTGGTCAGTGCCCGGGATGCGGGATCCATTCCCAATTCGGTAGCGGCCGCCAGTTCCGTTCCCTCCAACAACGCACGGCGCTGATCGAGTTGCATTCGCACCTGGGCAAACATCGCGCGCTGACGGGGGCTGGGGTGATCGGAATATGCGTCCGCCAGCCTGCCGGCGCGTTCATAATCTCCACGATACATGGCCAGATAGGCATCCATATAATCGTAGGAGGCCACCGGTTCGATGGTCTGGCGATCGACGCGTCCAAAGTGCTGTATTGCTTCCGCGATTCGGTTTTGCAACAACATGTAGTACGATAATTGCAGTCGCTGCGCGGGGGCGATCACCGCCTGGTGGGCCAGTACTCGCATCAGCCGCAAGTACTGTTCGCGCAACCGGTTATTGAGGATTTCGCGTTGGGCGCCCAGCCTGTGGGCACGAGCGACGACCAGCGGACGGTATTCCAGATATTCGTACCAGCCGCGCTGCTCAGGGATGATTTGCAACAAGGGACTGTCCAGATGGCTGCCCAATCGCTGTAGAAACGGTTCGTTGTGCTGCAAGAGCTGTTCGATCCGCGGCGGATCGTCATGCCGCACCGCGTAGGCCCACAACGCCGCATCGAAAACCCCGCTCTGCTCCAGGATTTGCAGCGCGGAATTGTAAAACTCCCGATCCTCCATGCGAAACGCCATGCGAGCCAGATCGATTTGATGTAGATTCGCCTGCCGCAAGAACTCCAGCACGCGCTGCGGGGGAGCCCAATCGGCCACATACTCCCACGAATCCTGGTCCTCGATAACTGGCGCATCCAGGACGCGGACGGCTCGACCCGGTGCGCCGCGGACATGCCGCCCCGCGATGCTGACCTGTGCTCCGTACATGGAGAATTCGCCGGAGGCTGGAAAATAGAAGGCGCCCTCGATCTGCCGTGTCTCGTAGGGGCCCAGTGGTATGGACACGCTTCGCACCGCCTTGGTGCCTTCCAGCGGCAGGGCGCCTTGCGGGATCTGCAACAGGACGTCGACCACCACGGGCATCGCCGTAGGATTGGAGATGACCACATTGCTGCGGTATGCAACTCCCCGCACCAGTGGGCGTTCGGTGACCGGACGGGCCGTTTGCGGATCGTCCTCGGCCAGATAGATTTCATGGCCAACCATGATCGGCGGGGCATTCTCTGCGGTTGCACCGTCGGCTGCCTCGTACCGCTCGCTGAGCAGGATCGCGTCGCTGGAGCACTCGATCGTGGCGGCTCCGTCCTGCATTTCGATGTGCGGTGGCTGGGCCGAGAACGGCAGATCGATAAAGGCTAGAGCCAGCAGCGCCTCGTGAAAGTTATTGACGGGCAGGTGCATGTGGCGTGGCAGGATCGGGCCTGTTCCGCCATCGAAGACCTCCAGCCAGAAGGCATTCGGGCGGACCAGTTCGCTCGACTCCTGGTCCAGCTTCAGTCGGTAGTAATTCGATTCGGCCCATTCGCGCGTCTGGTCGAGGGATCGGAACAACTGCCGGCCCCTCCCCTGCCCCAACGCCCGGCGATCAGCGCCGAAGAACAAGCCTTCGACCTCCTCCATCGGTTGGGCGGCGCGTCCCAACCGGAGTTCTTCCATTTTTCGCTCTTGGTTGGCGTCCGCGCGCCCGGGCACGGGGGCCGCGGGCGCCATCGCCGCCGCATCCTCGTCCAACCGCATGGCATCGCCCAAGCCCGACCAGCCGGAACCTCCCATGCCGCCGTAACCAGCCTCGCCGCCCATCATGTTCCCGGCCATGCCAGGTGCAGCCAATTGGGATCGTAGCAAGGCGAATTCGAACAACTGCTGCTCCCGTTCAGGCGATACGGGGTGTGCATCGCTCCACTCGGCCAAGAAGCGGCGAGTCCCCGCGGCCAGCGCCGGTACTCGGCGGCTCAGCAACATGCGTTCTACCGCGTTCAACCGCCGCATCCGCCACAGCTCGGCATAGGGAGCGATGTCCTGGCCTAGCAACCATCGGTCGACCAGCCGCTTTTCCAATTTATTGCGCAGTACAGGAGCCACGACGGCGTCGAAAAAGGGTCGGTCCTTGAAGTACAGGAACAAATCGAGTTCGTGGCAACCATGTGCATCGTATTCCCGCCGCTTGGCGGCATCCTCCAAAACGTCCCAGTGGCGGAGGAACCGAAAATCGTCCCAATGGGGGCTGTCCACCAACGTTGCATACAAATCAAAGACGTCGGCCACCGTCGTGTACAACTGGATGCGTCCAGAGTTGGCATCCTCGAACCGCAGAGGTTGGCCCTGCTCGATCACGTCGATTCGCCGTACGCGCTGCATGGGCTGGTCCAGGTCGAAA
>RFIQ01000094.1 GCA_003695565.1 Planctomycetota bacterium
AAATGGGGTCGGCCGGCGGTGGAGGTGGAGCAAGCCATTTTGGATGCCGGTGAGCGGATCACACCTGACCTTCGCAAGTACTTGCGATTGTTCAACGCGATCAGCAACCTGACTCCCCTGCTGGGCTTGCTGGGGACGGTGCTGGGCATGATCGACGCGTTCAATGCCATCGCCCAGGCGGATGCGATGGGGCGACCGGAGTTGTTGGCCAGCGGCATCGGCGCGGCACTGCTTTCGACTGCGGCCGGGTTGTGCGTTGCGATTCCCGCCTACGCCGCCTACGCGCTGTTCGTGGGACGGACCGATCGCTTGATCCTAGAAATGGACAGCTTGGGGCAAGAAGTGGTGGATTGCATCAGCGCCGAAGCGCTCGCAGGTAACAAGAAGCGGAGCCGCAGTCGCAAAGCAGCGTAGGGCGGTTGCCTTGGCGCTGCGTGGCTCGCGCAGGAATCGTCTTCCCGTCGAACACGAAAGTCTCCGCAGAGGAGGAACTGCATGCCTCTCAAGACCAGCGTCCAGGAGGAGCTCCCCACGGTAAACCTGACTCCGATGATCGATGTTGTTTTCTTGCTGATCGTCTTCTTCATGGTCGGAACGCAGTTTGCCGACGACCGGAGCCACATTGAATTGCAATTGCCTGGTGTGGGGAGAGTCGATTCGGCGGGCATGTCGCCGGTACGCAGCGAAGTTGCGGTGGCCGCCACCGGCCAAATCCTGCTCGACGGTACTGCGGTCTCCCTCGACGAATTAACCCAGCGGCTCCGCAACCAACAGGCGGAGCATCGCGGCATCCAGGTGGTGGTACGCGCCGATGGACAAGCTACGCATCAGCAGGTGGCGGCCGTCTATGCGGCGGTCAGCCGGGCGGGCGTAGCCAACCTGAAAATAGCGGTACAGACCAGTCAACCCCAGTGGCGGTAAGGAATGGAATGGCTGAACCATCTCGCTGATGCTCTCCGCGACGGATGGCATACGTGGACCAACGGCCGGACCTGGGCGGTGGTGCTGGGGACGGTCTTCGCCCTGCTGGCAGTTCTGCTTTTCGCCCTGTCTCGCACGCGATGGGGACGCGCCAAACCGCTCACAAAATTCGTCGTGATCAGTGTGCTGCTGCATGTATGGTTGTTGATGTACGCCCTGGGAACGCGGCCGATCCTGCCCCAAGGCGATCCCCGTGGCCGGGAACAAACGGTAGCAGTGGCGATCGAATTCTATTCACCAGAACAGGAGTCCACCAATTCGCCAACTACCGCGCCGAGCAATCTGGCGGAGGTTGCCCATGCGCCGCCCGAGCCTGCCGAGCCCCCGGACGTCCCAGCCGACGTCCGCATGCCCTCGCTGGAATTGCCCGATCTCCTGCCCTCGCCGGAGGTTGAACAGGAAGCCGCGGCGGCGGAGCCCGAACCCGATACGAGCGACCAGTCAGCGGTTGCTGTGCCCGAGCCCTCGGTTGGCGAGGCGCACGCTGAGTCGCCATCACCGGTGCTGCCACCCAGCGTCGTGCCCCCAGCCAAAGCAGAGACCGCAAGCGCAGCGGCATCGACAGTAGCGTCCGATTTCGACGAGCCGGTCCTGCCCGAGCTGCCGCCGGAAAACCTGCTGGCGGAGACAGGTAGTACACCGGTCTTGCCGGCTGATTCGGCCTCGCCACCCGCTTCGCCTCCAGCACCGGACGGTGCAGGTGATGCCGCCTCATCCGGGACGCTGCCCAACTCGGCCTCGCCGACCCTGCGTCCCCTGTCCTACCGGCAATCGGTACCGCTGCATCCTGTTGTCGATACCGATGAGTTGCAACGCATTCCCGATGCACTCCGACTGCGACAATCTCCACAACGGTGGCCGATGGCCCAGGCTTACGGTGCGGACGAGGATACCGAGGCTGCCGTGGCGGCCGCGCTGCGATGGCTGGCGGGCACGCAAGCTGCCGATGGCAGTTGGGTGGCTGCAGAGCATGGGGGTGGCACGGAAATGTATGTGTTCGGCGAAAACCGGCACGGAACCGGTCGCTACGCCGATACAGGTGTCACGGGACTGGCCCTGCTGGCTTTCTTAGGGGCCGGCCACACGCATCTTGACGGCGAGTACCATCAGGTCGTACGCAACGGGTTGGAATACCTGTTGGCGGTGCAGATGCCGTCCGGAGACCTGGCCGGTCCGAAACAGATCGGAACCGCCCCCGTCGTGTTGAATGCCCGCATGTATTGCCACGGCATCGCCGCGCTGGCCCTGTCGGAAGCCCTGGCGATGACAAGCGATCCAGCCTTGCGAGAAGCTGTGCAACGAGCCGTGCACTACACCATCAATGCGCAGGATCCGCGTGGAGGCGGTTGGCGCTATATGCCAGGAGACTCTGGAGACTTGAGCCAATTCGGCTGGCAGGCCATGGCTCTGCACAGCGCCCGCCGGGCGGGAATTGCGGTCCCGGGGATTACCGTAACGCGGATGCGACGATTCCTCGATGCGTGTGCCACGGGGCGCCATGCCGGGCTGGCTCGTTACCGCCCAGGCGAAGGGCGGCCATCACCGACGATGACCGCCGAAGCCTTGGCGTGTCGGTTGATGCTGCAAATCCCGCTGGACGACGCGGCGCGGCGGGAAGCCACCGCGATGATTCTGCAACACCAGCCCGGGAGCGAGGAGGACAACCTGTACTACTGGTACTGTGCCACGATGGCTCTGTTTCAACTGCAGGATGCCAACTGGAGGACTTGGAACCACTCTTTGAAGCGTCGGCTGTTGACGACCCAACGCAGCGACGCACCGATGGATGGCAGTTGGGATCCGGACAGGCTGTGGGGGGGATACGGGGGCCGCATTTTCTCGACCGCGCTCAGTTGCATGTGCTTGGAAGTCTACTACCGGTATCTGCCGATGTATGCAATGCAAGAAGCCAACCGGCGACCGCTCCAGCCCCTATCCCCACCGCAACGCTAAAGCGCTACGCGCGACTCCCATGCGAATCCATGGTACCAGTCTCAGGGTGCACGGCCGGACCACAGCACGCTTCTTAATCATCACCACGCAACGCACTGGTTCATAGCAGCAAGATGGGCGTATCACGCAGCTCGACGCACAGCGAGTGAGTCAGTCCGCGCATCGCAAGTTGGTCTTCGTCCTTGGCGTTCAGAATCAACAGATGGGCGTTTCGCCCTTCTGCGATCTTCTTGTAATCGACCACACTTCGGCCCAAAACAATCTCTTCCTCGATATCGATACTGACACCAGCCGCGGCCAACTGCTCGCGCACCGATTCGATGTACTCATGTGGTTCAGTTAGAAGCTGATCGAGTATGGTCTGACGGGCGAAATCCGTGTCGATTCCCGGGATCTTTTCGATCGCAGCCATGTATCGCGCAAAGGTGCGTTGATCCTCGACATGCGCGAGGATCAACCTGCCGCCAGGGGCGGTCATGCCCACGGACATGTTGGTCAAACGGTCATCTCCGGTCAAATGATCGGTCAGCGCGAGCACGCGCTGCGGGGCCGGGGGTAATTCAGCCTTGCGATGTGGGCTGGGCACAACCAGAATGGGGCAATCAATGGTCTGCGACAGCACATCCAAATAGACGCCCAACGAAAATGGAAAATCGGCCAGGGGGGCGTGTAAATTGCGGTAGGTAATGACCAATTCTGGCTTTATTCGCTCCACGCAATCCAGTACATCGCGAACACTACTGAATTGCGTTCCGGTCAACCGGTGCCACTGAGGATCGGAGCTGATCCCGGCGGCATCCAGGAATTCCACCACCGCGGGCATGAAATTGTCCGTACCCGCCTGATCCAAATCGGTAACCACCAACACACTGGAGACTTGCGCTGGTACATAGCGGAAGCGGGGTTTTTCGGCATGGCGGAACAAACTTTCAAAATCATCGATGGTGGTCATGGCGACCCTGCCGTAACGGGTTAGGACGACGCTTTCGCTGCTGTGTCAGCCGGGGCACTACCATTTCCTGATTCGACGATCTTGCGAGCACGGCTCTTGCGAGGCAGGAACTGTCGACTGGAAACCAGCGTCACCAACCGTCCATGCTGGACACGTTCCCCGCGTTGGTTGATCAGTTGCCGAAACCAGACAACTTCACCACTCTTGCGGCCCTTGGGGCTGACCGATTCCACTTCGGTCACGGCGTGCACCGTGTCGCCGATGAAAATCGGGCGTTCAAAATTCCATTCCAGAATCCGCACGAAAGCGATGGTGCGGACGGACGGGAAGTGGCTGCTCAATCCTGCGAGATAGGATAAACCCAACAATCCGTGCGCCATCGGTTTCCCATAGGGGGTGCTGGCGGCATACTCGTGATCCACATGGATGGGATCGTAATCGCCGGTCAGCCCCGCAAAAGCCACAATGTCGGACTCCGTAATGGTACGACCGGGGCTCTTCCAATCCATCCCTGGCTGCAAGTCTTCAAAGAAGTAAACATCGGACATGGGGTAATCCTCCGTGGGAACGACGAGGCAATGCGGCACTTTACAAGCCTAACCGCAAAGCAACACAAGCTCAACTTTCACGTTCCCTGGAATCGAAAGAAACGCCCCCTCCCCCCGATGGAAAACGCACGGCCAGACAGGCTTTTCCAGCGAATACCGATAACCTAAGGCTCACAAGCGAACCAGGTCGTCGCATCGCTGGGACACAAAAAAACGGATCCCAGCGCATCAACCATAAGGCAGGAAATTCTGTCACAAAGTGTCGCCGGGCGGATCGCTGCTGACATGGCAATGGCCGCTTCAGATCTCGTACTTGCGGTCGCCCTCTCGATAAACCACCTGGTAGAGATCCCGACGGCGATCGTTCCAATTCTGCACCGTTCCCGATTCGCGGTGCCGCCGCAATTGCTCGAAATCCAGATCGTGGATGATCACGGTTTCGACGTTGGGATTGCATTCGGCGGCCACTGCATCGCGGGCGAACTCCGCATCTGCCGGGGTGAAGATACCGGACTGAGCATAGTGAATGTCCGCGTTCTCCACGAAGGGCAGGTTGCCCGTGCAGCCCGAGATGGCTACGTACAAATGGTTTTCCACGCAACGGGCCTGCGCGCAATGCCGCACGCGCAGGTACCCGTGCCGCGTATCGGTATTGAACGGCACGAACACGATCTGAGCACCTTTGTAGGATGCGATCCGTGATAGTTCGGGAAACTCGATGTCATAGCAGATCTGAATGCCGACAACACCACAATCGGTCTCGAAGACTTCCACGCGATCCCCCGGGCTGACGCCCCACCATTTGCGTTCGCTGGGGGTGATGTGCAGTTTGTATTGCTTGCCGATCGTTCCGTCGCGTTGGAACAGATAGGCCACGTTGTACAACGTCTCGTGCTCGACCACGAAGGTCGATCCACCGATCACGTTGATGTCGTACTTCACCGCCATCTCGGTGAACAGGTCCAGGTACTGTGGGGTGAACTCCGCCAGCCGACGGGCAGCCTGACCGGGACGCGTCGGCTCGACGCACGACAGCAACTGCGTTGTAAACAACTCCGGAAAGAGGATAAAATCGCACTTGTAATCCGACGCAGTATCCATGAAGAACTCGACCTGCTTGGCGAATTCATCAAAACCGCTGATGGCCCGCATTTCGTATTGAACGACGCAAATCCGGATCGGTTCGATGACGTGATGGAACCTCCGCTTGGCTCCAGGAACGTAGTCCAGGTTGATCCATTCCAGGTGCGTGGCGTAGCCGCAGGACTCGACATCATTGGGCAGATAGTTGGGGATCAATCCGCGGACGCTAAAGCCATTGGCCAGTTGAGCGGTGAGCACCGGATCGAAAATGGCCTTCTCCAACACCTTTTCGATGTACTCCCGCGCCGTCATTTGGTCGGCATATTTGTGGTAGCCCGGAATGCGGCCACCAATAATGATGCGAGCTAGGTTGCGCCGCCGACACAGCTCTTTGCGGGCATCGTACAACCTCCGCGACAACTTCATTCCCCGAAACTTGGGATCGACCATGATCTCGATCCCGTACAGCGTGTCCCCCTTGGGCTTGTGGTTTCGAATGTAACCGCCGTCAGCCACCGCCTTCCAATTATGCCATTCCAAACTGGGGTCGTACTCCAGGATCAGGCTGCTGGAGGAAGCTGCCAGTTCGCCGTCGATTTCAACGCACAACTGGCCCTCAGGAAAGATCTCCAACTGACTGGCCAATTGGTCGCGTCCCCAGGGCTGCATCCCTGGGAAGCAGCGTTCGGACATGGCGACCAGATCCTCGTAATCGTCCATCGTCAGTTGGCGAACCTTGATCCGCCATTCGAAATCTTCCAGATTCAACGGTTCCATATATCAATCCAATGTGTGGCGCATCAAATGGACAGAAAGCACCAAGTGCCCTCTGTGCCCTAATCAGCAAAGTCATATCTAGTTCTAGCCGCGCCCCCCATGGTGCGTCGAGGGGTGGCTACCGGGCGCCCCGCCGATAGTCAATCACTCTGACTCGGGTCAGCCTCCAGTTGCCGAGCAGCTCCCACGCAACCATCGCCCGCCAGCTAGCGGATTTCCCATTGATGGTGGGCACGCCGCGCGGCAACGACCGTCTTCCCAGGTCTCTGGTCGAAGGCATCGGCCAGTCCATGCATGAGGTCCGGCGGGCAGGGACCAGCGTGGACGACCAACAAGTAACGACAAACCAACGGTTGATCGGGCAGCAGTTCGATGTCGGCGTGCCGCGACAACGATGGACCGATCCATCCATCATCGCGCACGTGCCAGGCCGCGTAGGCATGTTCACCATGGCCTGGATTTTCCCGGTGGTCGATCACGCAGATTCCTTCCACGACATTCTCTCCCTCCCTCATTCCGATCACACCGCTGTAGTCGATCCAACGATTGGGGCGGCCAAACAACTCCGACTCGCCCGAACTCCCATCGGCCCCGGTGATCGTGCCGCCACCGAAGACTCGAGAGATGCTCTTGGCCACTCGAACGCCCAGAATGCCGAAATTGCTCTGCCGAAACGCAACCCCTTCGGCAGAAGTCTGAAATGCCGATTGCAGCTCCAGCGTCCACCCTTGCCCATCCGCCAAAGGGCAGAGCGTGGTCACGACTTCCTGATGCAGCAGGGGAGCCGGATCGTGCCCATCGAGCCAGGCCAATTGCCAGGCGGCGGTGGCGGCATCGTCCCCGTCTTGGATGGCATACCATTGCGTCTGACGAATGCGAGCGGGCGAGGCATTCGACCAAAAGCTGATTCCTAACACATCATGGTGCGCGAACCAGACCGACAAGTGATGGTCGTGATTGGGGGCTCCAGGGTGACCCATGCGCGTCAACGAAATACCACTGGGCCCCAGCATGGGAAAGAAATAAGGGCGCGGTGCATCCTCTCCCCAATGCCATCGGGTGACTTCCCGGCCGCCTATCGAAAAGGCGAATTGCTGGTGGGGCTGGGGATCCACCTGGCATCGCCAACGCGGCTGGATATCGCTCATCGCCATCCTCCTTTACAAAAAACCACATCTGAAACTGAAACTATCAAATCGGAGGCCTGGTCTCCATCGGCCAACTGCCGCACCGTTTACCAACACGGTTCAACGATCGTGCTTGGTATCGAGCACCACTCGACTTCCGACAAGTCGATCGTGCAGGGCCTGGCGGCTTGGCAACAGAACAGGAAGCGTATCAATCAACAGGACGATCTCATCAATTGGGGAGATAAGGGCGGCCACCAGGTCCGAGCCGACTGCCAGAGCGGCCGTCGACAGAGCGCCGATCCACAACGGAACATACCGAAAAATGGCTCGTACCAACCGTTTTCCCGGCGACAATCTCAGCCCATGCGCGTCGACGACGCGGAGCTGAAACAAGTATCTTCCCAGGGTCCGCCAACCTCGCCATTCCATCCATGTGGCCGCCAACGGAATCGCTGGCGCAAGCACACCGAGCAAGCGAAAACGGGCCACAAACTCCCGCATGGTTTCGGGCAGGTCCGGCATGGTGTCGGCCTGCGCCGCCAGCACCCCCGGAATCAAGAAGGGAATCATGAAGAGGACAAAGACCGAGTAGTCCACGCCCAACGCCAGGGCGCGGTTCAGCAATCCCGCAGTGGTCGCCCCGACGGGCGCGTGGTCTTCGATCGCCGCAGCCACATCGTCGTAGTCCAGGAAGCGATTATTGGGATCGGCATCCATCATGCGTGCCAGGAAGTCCCGCCAACCACTGGGCACACTGGCCGGCCACTTCTCCGGAAATGCTACACGGGCTTCACGGCGACTCTCCAATTGCTCCTGCAGATTGTCACCAGCAATTCGAAAAGGCCGGTGTCCAAACGTCATTTCGAACAGCGTCACGCCCAACGAATACATGTCGCTGCGGACGGTGGGTTCCGCTCCTCCGGCCAGCTCGGGAGCCATGTAGGGAATGGTCCCGCTGAGCCCCGAAGCGGCATGGGTGGTCTCCGTCCGAGCCAATCCGAAATCGGACAGCTTGACGGTGCGGTCGCCCGCCAAGATCAAATTGCTCGGTTTTATGTCGCCGTGGACCAACCCCAATCGCGCGGCCTGGCCCAGTGCCGATACGATCTGACGTGCGTAATGGATCACGTCGGCAAAAGGCAAGGGACCGTGCTTGACCAGTTCGCCCAACGTCGGACCCGGCAGTAGCTCCATAGCGAAGAAGGGCTCCTCCCCCTGCCGACCGACGTAGTAGATGGTGGCGACATTGGGATGATTCAAGCGGGCTTGCGCAACCGCTTCGTCCAGCAGCCGAGAGATTTCTTTTTCGGAAACCGCCCCCTCTTCCTCTGCCGATCGAATCACTTTGACCGCCACCAACCGTTGCAGCGATTCGTCCAGTGCCCGGTATACGGCC
>RFIQ01000012.1 GCA_003695565.1 Planctomycetota bacterium
ATTGGCCTACCGTGAACTGGCCGATGTGGTCGCTGCGCGGCCCATCGCCGATCCGGATGCGCACGACGCTCGTCTGAGGCGAACGTGGGAGCGTCTGGTACAGACCATCGGGCGGCCGCGTCCGGAGTTCGTGTTGCTGGAAATCCGCATGCTGCGACGGGATGGCCAGTTCGGTCAAGCGCTGGAGTTACTGGAGGAGTTTGGCGCGGCGGTGGATCGCAAGTGGTTGCTCAAGAAACGCCGGGATCTGTTGCGGGAACTGGAGTGGCAGCCGGCCGCGCGGGAAGCCGCCGTGGTGTTCGCCGCGCAGTATCCCGAGCTGGCTGGTTCTCAACCGGATTTGCCGGCATCTACCGCCCCGCAGTCGAACCCCTAGCACTGCACTGGAAGTGGTTCATGGAATACCGCGACTATCGTTTCTTGGGGATGACGCAAAGCCTGTGTCCGCAGTGCATGGAAGTGATACCAGCCAAGATCCTGGACCGTGGCGGACGTGTCTACTTTCGCAAACGGTGTCCTACCCACGGCGTCAGGGAAGATTTTGTCTGCTCCGATGTGCGATGGTACGATCGAAATGAACATAGCGTACCGGCTCGCAAACCGGTGCAATTCGGCACAACGCCGGACCGGGGATGCCCGCTCGATTGCGGGCTGTGCACCGAGCACGAACAGCATACCTGCATCGGACTGGTCGAGTTGACAGAGGCCTGCAACCTCACTTGCCCGATGTGTTTTGCCGCCAGCGCACCGGGTCGGCGCCACGTTCCCCTGGATGATTGCCTTCGGGCCGTCGATCGATTGGTGGAAGTCGAGGGGCGCGCGGAAGTCCTGCAGTTGTCGGGTGGCGAGCCGACCATCGCGCCGCACTTCGCATCCGTAGTGCGGTATGCCATGG
Organism: Planctomycetota bacterium; assembly: GCA_003695565.1. Taxonomy (GTDB): domain Bacteria; phylum Planctomycetota; class Planctomycetia; order Pirellulales; family Pirellulaceae; genus Aureliella. The sequence continues at coordinate 896 of RFIQ01000012.1, forward strand.
AGCAGCCCATCGACTACGTGCAAGTCAACACCAATGGAATCCGGTTGGCCACCGATGCGGAGTTGGTCGAGTTCCTGGCGCAGTTTCGCCACCGGCTGGAAATCTTCTTTCAGCTCGACGGCCTGACCGAAACCGCGGGAGTTGCTCTACGGGGCCGCGAATTGTTGGCAGTGAAACTGCGTGCGCTAGAGCGGGTCGGAGACGCCGGATTGAATGTGACTTTGGCCGTCACATTGCAGGCCGGCGTGAATGAAGATCAAATCGGACCACTGGTTCAGTTCGCTGCCGAGCGACCGTTTATCACGGCCATCAACTTCCAACCGGCTACGTATTCAGGACGGTACGCTTTGCCGGACCAACTGGAGCAGCGCGTGACCTTTCCCGATGTGATCCGCGCCGTCGAATCGCAAACGGACGGGATGTTCCAGGCCAAAGATTTCCTTCCCCTGCCGTGCGCGCATCCGAACTGCCATCAGATCGCATACGCCTGGCGATCGCCGACGGGTTTGGTGCCCATGCAGCGAATGCTGGACATCGAGAACCACATCGACTTGCTGGCCAACGGAATCAGTTTCACCCGTCCGGCTGCCCGAAAGTTGGTCAGTGAGTACCTGCAGCGCCAGGCTTGCTGTGGAGGCAGTTGTTCTTCGGACTCGAAGGACACGGCGGCTGAGCCGGTCGCTGTGGTTCCTGCGACGAGGATGCCCGGTCGCAGGTCGGAGGATGGCTCGAGGGTGGATGAGAACGGGGACGGAGCGCTGAACGCGGTGGCCAAGGATAACGCCATGCCTGCTGCGGACGAACGATTGGCCCGAGATTTCATCGCTGCGACGATGGCGCAGCGGTTGGGAGCCAAGGATATGTTTCGGATCACCATCACGTCCTTCCTGGATGCCTACAATTTCGACGTGCGGCGCGTGATGAAGTGCTGCACGCATCACGTGCTGCCCTCTGGACACGTGATTCCTTTCTGTGCTTACAACACGCTCTACCGGCCTGGCCACGTTCCGCTGCCCAAGATTGGTTGATGCTCTTCCGACATCGGTTGGATTTCGGCGAGCCGACAATTTCCACACGGGCGGAGTGGAAGGCCTCCGCTGGCAAGTGCCAATGGAGCAATTCGAACCAACAGCGGGGATCGCGGGCGGTTATTGCGTTCTCACTGGACGACGGGGGATGCTATCGCAAGATCGATCGAGGTGGCATTGTCAGAAATGGTGTGGCGGGTCATATTGGGGACCGATAGATGACCTTGGTGGATCCCGCGGTCGCGGATGGCGCTGCGGGATTCTTTTAAAGGAACGCTTGTGAAGGGTTTCACAAGCGTTTGGACCGATCGCGGGATCGCGGCCCCTGCCGGCTTGCTGTACGACGTGCTGGAGTGCAAATGCGATGGTAATGCGGTTTCAAATCGAGCGAGGGCTCGACGTGCCGATCGAGGGCGACCCGGATCAGCAAAAGGTGGACGTGAAGCACGTCTCCCGCGTCGCCCTGTTGGGAGATGATTACATTGGCATGCGGCCCACGATGTTGGTGGGAGTCGATGACGAGGTGCAGTTGGGCCAGCCGGTCTTTTCCGACAAGAAGACCGAGGGCGTGATCTACACCGCGCCGGCCAGCGGGCGTGTGGTGGCCATCAACCGTGGCGAGAAACGGCGTTTCTTGTCGCTGGTAATCGAGAAATCGGAGCGGCAGGAGAGCCGTGATTTCGGTGCCAGCGAGGCGGCTCGTATTCCCGCTTTGGATCGGCAGGAGGTGGTCGACAAGCTCGTGCAGTCCGGCTTGTGGACGAGTTTGCGAACAAGGCCTTTCAGCAAAGTTCCGGCTCCGGCGACCACGCCCCACAGCCTGTTTGTCAACGCCATGGACACGAATCCCTTGGCCATGCGTCCGGCCAGGTGGATCGAGGAGAATCGTGAGTTTTTCGAGGCGGGTGTGGCGGCCGTCGCCCGGTTGCCCGAGCACACGACGTACCTTTGCCGCGATGCGGAGGATCACGCGGCGATCCCTGGAGAGGACCTGGAAGGGGTCGAGGTGGTCGAGTTTCATGGGCCGCACCCCGCTGGGCTGGTCGGCACACACATGCATTTTGTCAAGCCAGCGACTGCCGAACGGGTGCATTGGTACCTGAATTACCAGGATGTGATCGCCATCGGTCGGTTGTTCGTGACCGGTCAGCTCGACCTGACGCGGATGATCTCGTTGGCCGGTCCGAGCGTGTTGCAGCCGCGATTGATCCGCACGCAGGTTGGGGCGGATCTCGCCGCGTTGTTGCAGGGGGAGCTGGAGCAAGGGGAGATTCGCGTGGTGTCGGGGTCGGTGTTGTGCGGTCGCGCTGCATCCGGGCCCGTCGGTTTTTTGGGGCGTTATCACTTGCAGGTCTCCTGTCTTCCGGAGGGCCGGCAGCGCGAGTTCTTGGGCTGGCAAATGCCCGGCTTTGATCGCTTCTCTGTCACTCGAGCGTTCGCGTCGGCCTGGGTGGCCACGCGCAAGAAGTTTCGATTCACCACGACGACTTGGGGGAGCGAGCGGGCCATGGTGCCCATCGGCACCTACGAGAAAGTCGTGCCGCTCGATTTGTTGCCGACGCTGCTGCTGCGCTCCCTGATCTCTCGCGATACCGATACCGCACAGGCCCTAGGATGCCTGGAGTTGGATGAAGAGGACCTCGGCCTGTGCACCTTCGTGTGTCCCGGCAAATACGAGTACGGCGAGATTCTTCGCGACAATCTCCTAACGATTGAGAAAGAGGGGTAGTCACTGCTATGAAGTTTCTGCGTAGCTCGCTGGACAAGCTGCACCCTCTGTTTGAAAAGGGGGGTAAGTTCGAGAATCTGTATCCGCTGTACGAGGCGCTCGATACATTCTTGTACACGCCGGGGATGGTGGCCAAGGGGCTGACTCATATCCGCGACGCGATCGATCTGAAGCGGATGATGATCATGGTCGTCGTCGCCTTGATTCCGTGCGTGTTCATGGCCATGTGGAATACGGGCTATCAGGCTCACGTGGCGATTGCCTCGATGCAGGAGGCGGGGTTGGAGCCGGCGTTTGACTGGCATCATGCGGTCCAGGTGGCGTTGGGACGCGGACACGATCCGTCGAGTTTCCTGGATAACCTGCTGTATGGGGCCATCTATTTCTTGCCGATCTACATCGTGTGCATGACGGCGGGTGGAATCTGCGAGGTGATTTTCAGCATCGTGCGGGGGCACGAGGTCAATGAAGGCTTTCTGGTCTCTGGATTGCTGTTTCCGCTGACATTGCCGCCTGATATTCCCTTGTGGCAAGTTGCCATCGGGATCATGTTCGGCGTCGTGTTCGGCAAAGAGATATTTGGCGGGACGGGACGGAATTTCATGAACCCGGCTCTGACTGCCCGGGCCTTCTTGTACTTCGCCTACGCCGGTCAGATCAGTGGTGACAAGGTCTGGACGGCTGCCAAGGTCGCCACGGCCGGCGGCGGGGTGGATGGGTTCTCCGGAGCAACTCCCCTGGGGCGGTTGGCAGCGGTCAAACCGGAGGAGCTGGTGGGGGACGCGGCAGTCTACACGCGCGTTACCGACGCGTTGCAACATATCTCCACTACTGTGACGTCGGCCGGTGGGTCCGAAGCCAGTTTGAGTTGGTGGGATGCCTTCATCGGCACGATCCCCGGTTCGATGGGCGAGACCAGCACGATCGCTTGCATGATCGGAGCCTTGATCTTGATCGCCACCGGGATCGGATCGTGGCGAATCATGGCCGGCGTGTGCCTGGGAGCATTGGGGCTGTCCTCCTTGTTGTATCTGATCGGCAGTCCGAGCAACCCGATGTTCGGGGTGCCGCCCTGGTGGCACCTGGTGATCGGCGGGTTCGCCTTCGGCACTGTATTCATGGCCACCGATCCGGTCAGCGCCTCGATGACGGAGCTGGGCAAGTGGTTCTATGGGGCCTTGATCGGCGCCATGACGATCTTGATTCGGGTGATCAATCCAGCATTCCCCGAGGGCATTATGTTGGCCATCTTGTTCGGCAATGTGTTTGCCCCCTTGATCGATTATTTTGTGGTTCAAGCCAACATCAAACGGAGGGCTGCCCGTTATGCTGCCTAAAGATTCCATGGCCAACACGTTCCTGGTGTCCATCGTGTTGTGCATCGTATGTTCGCTGCTGGTCAGCAGTGCTGCCGTGGCGCTTAAGCCTCGCCAGGAACGCAACAAGCTGTTGGACCAGCAGCGGAATATCATCGCGGCGGCCGGTCTGGTCGAAGATCCCGCAGCCCTCAGTGGCAAAGAGATTGAAAAACTGTTTGCCGATCGCATCGAGAGAAAGTTGGTCGATTTGCAGACGGGTGAGTTCGTGGAGGGGGCGGATCCCAAGTACGATCCGCGCAAGGCGGCCAAGGATCCCCGGCAGCGCGTTCCGGTCGAAGGGAGTTTTGATATCGGAGTGCGTTTTCGCGAGCCGATGACGTGGGTGTATCTGGTCAAGAATGAACAAGGTGAAGTGGAGCAAATCGTTTTGCCCATCTATGGGATGGGGCTGTGGTCGGTGTTGTATGGTTACATCGCCATCGACAAGGATTTGCGGACGGTTCGTGGATTGACCTTTTATGAACACGGTGAGACACCCGGTCTGGGGGGGGAAGTCGAGAATCCCGTATGGAAGGCCAAGTGGGTTGGCAAGCAGATTTGGGAAGAGGGAAAGCCCCGCACCGACGAGTTCTTGCGCATCGGCGTCGCCAAGGGCAGTCCTCCCCCGGCATTGCAGCCGTATCAAGTCGACGGTCTGTCCGGTGCCACGATCACTAGTCGTGGCGTCAGCACCATGTTGCAGTACTGGTTCAGCAGTCAGGGTTTCGGTCCATTTATCAATCGTTTAGCGTCACAGCAAGGAGCCAGCGATGGCAGCTCCCAAAGCTAAAGAAGTTCTGCTCAAACCAATTTTCGACAACAATCCGATTGCGCTGCAGGTGCTCGGTATCTGTTCGGCATTGGCGGTCACGACGCAGTTGAGCACATCGATCGTCATGAGCATCGCCGTGATCGCCGTCACGGCGTGCTCGAGCGCGTCGGTGAGCTTTATTCGGCACCGCATTCCCAACAGCATTCGTATCATCGTGCAGATGGTGATCATCGCTTCGCTGGTGATCGTGGTGGACCAGGTGCTCAAGGCTTACCTGTTCGATGTTAGCAAGCGGTTGAGCGTATTCGTGGGCTTGATCATCACCAACTGCATCGTGATGGGGCGGGCGGAAGGTTTCGCCATGAAGAATGGTCCCTGGCTGAGTTTTCTGGACGGGATCGGCAACGGGTTGGGATACAGCTTTATCCTGTTGACGGTCGGTTTCTTCCGGGAGTTGCTGGGGTCGGGCAAGTTGCTGGGTTACACCGTGTTGAACCCGATTACCAATCCGGACGGCTGGTACAACCCCAACGGTTTGATGCTGCTGTCACCCAGCGCGTTTTTCTTGATCGGGGTGGTGATCTGGTTGATTCGAACATTTAAGCCAGAGCAAGTCGAGGAGGCGTGACCGTGGTCGAAGAATATCTGAGTCTGTTTTTGAAAGCGGTCTTCGTCGAGAACCTGGCCCTGGCCTTTTTTCTGGGCATGTGCACGTTCTTGGCGGTTTCCAAGACGGTCAAGACCGCGTTGGGGTTGGGCCTGGCAGTGATCGTCGTGCAGACCATCACCGTTCCAGTGAACAATGTGTTGTACCAGTATCTGCTTCGCGAAGGGGCGCTGGCCAAGACGTTGGGGGATAGCCGTTTCGAAGCCGTGGATTTGTCATTTCTGGGGTTGATCACCTTCATTGGAGTAATTGCCGCCAGCGTGCAGATCCTGGAGATGTTTCTGGATCGCTACGTGCCAGCCCTGTATCACGCCCTGGGGATTTTCCTCCCCTTGATTACGGTGAACTGCGCGATTCTGGGCGGTTCGTTGTTCATGCAGCAGCGCGATTACAATTTGCCGCAATCGGTCGTTTTTGGGGTCGGGTCAGGGTTCGGCTGGGCCTTGGCCGTGGTGGCGTTGGCGGCGGTCCGTGAAAAGATGCGATACAGCGACGTTCCGGCGGGACTGCGCGGTTTGGGAATCACCTTCATTACGGTGGGGTTGATCGCCTTGGCCTTCATGGCTTTCTCGGGAATCCAGTTGTAGGCGGTTTGTGGTTCGAGTGATGGTTTGTGGGGTAGCCAGTTGTCTTGCCGCCACGGAGCGGGTGAGCGGAGAAATCGAAGATGTTTGAAATCGTAGCGCTGGGTGTCGCCATTTTCACGCTGGTGGTGTTGGCCTTGGTGGTCATCATTTTGATCGCCAAATGGGCCTTCGTGCCCTCGGGCAAAGTGAAAATCGTAGTCAACGACACGAAGACGTTGGAAGTGCCGGCCGGCGGCAAGCTGTTGAACGTATTGGCGAACGAAGGGATCTTCGTCTCCAGCGCATGCGGGGGCGGGGGAACCTGCGCCCAGTGCATCGTCAAGGTCTTGGAAGGCGGGGGCGAAATCCTCGATACCGAAAAGGCTCACATCACCAAGAAGGAAGCCCGGGAGGGATATCGCTTGAGTTGCCAGGTGGCGGTCAAGCAGGACATGAAAGTCGAAGTTCCACCCGAGGCATTCGAGACTAAGAAGTGGAAATGCAAGGTCAAATCGAACCGCAATGTGGCCACGTTTATCAAGGAATTGGTGCTGGAATTGCCGCCGGGGGAAGAGGTTGATTTCAAGCCCGGTGGTTACATCCAAATCGAATGTCCTCCGCACACCGTGTATTACAAGGACTTCGATATCGATCCCGAGTTTCGCGAGGACTGGGATAAATACAACGTGTGGCGGTACGTGTCGAAGGTGGATGAACCGGTGGTGCGGGCCTATTCGATGGCCAACTATCCGGGCGAAAAAGGGATCATCATGCTCAATGTGCGCGTGGCTACTCCGCCACCACGTGCGCCCGAAGGAACGCCGCCGGGGAAGATGAGCTCCTGGATCTTCAGTTTGAAGCCGGGCGACGAAGTGACGATTTCTGGGCCCTACGGCGAGTTCTTCATCAAGGATACCGACAACGAGATGGTGTATATCGGCGGTGGGGCGGGAATGGCGCCGCTGCGCAGCCACATCTTCGAATTGTTCCGCAACCGCAAGACGACGCGCAAGGTCTCGTACTGGTACGGCGGTCGCAGCCTGCGGGAGCTGTTCTATGTGGACCACTTCCGGGCCATCGAAAAGGATTTTCCGAACTTCAAGTTCAACATCGCGCTGTCGGAACCGAAGCCAGAGGACAACTGGGACGGCCCTGTCGGCTTCATTCACCAGGTGGTGCTCGAGAACTACCTCAAGGATCATCCGGCGCCGGAGGATGTGGAGTATTACTTGTGCGGACCGCCCATGATGAATGCGGCCGTATTCAAGATGCTCGACGATCTGGGGGTTGAACCCGAGAATATCGCGTACGACGATTTCGGTGGTTGATCCCAGCGGCGTTTTCTCAGCGAGGGGGCGGGCGTTGATCCAGACGCAAAATCCGATGGCCAATCACGTGAGCCGTCGTACCGGTCGTCACCCTCGCCTGTCCGGCTGGACCGCGCCGATGCTAATGGGCCTTGCCCTGGCGGTGGGCCTGCCAGCTTGCAAACGTCCCCAATCGGTCGGATCGCAAACGCACCTGATCCGCGGATTGACCATGGGGACGACCTACGCGGTCAAGTTGCCTGCCTACGAAGGGATGCCCGACGTGCGGGAAGTTTCCCGGCGAGTCGAGCAGGAGTTGCAGCGCGTCAACGGCCAGATGTCGACCTACCTGGAAGACTCGACCGTGTCGGTCTTCAATCGCTGGCGGGAAACCGAATGGATGGAAGTGCCACCGGAAGTGGCTGCCGTGGTTGATCAGGCCCAGCGGCTGGCCGAGCTTTCCCACGGAAAATTCGACATCACGGTGAAACCGTTGGTCGATTTGTGGGGATTCGGTCCGGCCGGGCCCATCGACGCTCCGCCCGCGGCCGAGGAAGTGCGGGAAATGCTAGCCCACGTGGGCTATCGGAAATTGGAGGTTCGACGGGAACCCCCGGCGCTGCGCAAATTGGATCCGCTGATTGAAATCGACTTGTCGGGAATCGCCAAAGGATACGGCGTGGATCGGGTCGCCGATGTGCTCGACCAGTTGGGGGCACCGGCTTACTTCATCGAGATTGGTGGTGAGGTGCGAACAAAGGGGCGGCGGGCCGACGGCAGGCCCTGGCGCGTTGGCGTTGAACGGCCGGTCGAGGATCGTCGCGAAATCCTGCGGGTGGTGGAGTTGGTCGATTTGAGCATGGCGACCAGTGGTGACTACCGGAATTTCTTCCTCCAGGATGGGCAGCGATTCCACCATACGATCGATCCCACCACCGGATTTCCCGTGCAGGATCCGATTGCTGCCGCCACGGCGGTGGACCCGCAGTGCGCGTGGGCTGACGGCGTGGCCACGTGCATGATGGCCCTGGGGCTCGACGAGGGATTGCAATTGGCAGAGAATCAACAGTGGGCTGTCTTGCTGGTTGGGCGGCGGGGCGGGGAGCTGGAGACGGTGGCATCGTCCAGGTTCGCCGCGTTGTTCCCAAAGGTTGCCGATGACCGGGCGGGCGAGGAAGAGCAATGAATTGGATCGTCGTAGTCGCAACGCTGGGCGTTTTCGCGTTGGTCATGATCGGCATGGCTGTGGGCGTGATCATGGGCCGCCGGGCCATATCGGGCAGTTGTGGCGGATTGGCCAATCGTCGCGATGAGTCGGGTGAAGTGCAGTGTTCTCTGTGTCAGAATCCAGATGAAGCTTGCCGCGAGCTGAAGCGTCGGATGCATGAGCAGTCCGGCGCCACGTCGGACCAGCGCGAATGAGCATTGCTCAGTCATCATTCTGCCCCTTAGCGCTCGATCGAGTTGTGGTCTTGGGGTAGCCGCGGTGGTGGCTTGCGCTTTCTGCTTGCGAGAGACGCATGGTGAAGCGGGGCCAGCAGGATGCTTAACCCCGCTTTCCAAACTTGACAGAGCACGTGGTTTCGGCGGGTAACCGCGGAGGGGCTGCGGAGCTGCCCCGTCCGGTGCCGAAATGCCGCGGCCACTCGATTAGGCGCTGATCGGCAACGGCAACTAAAATTCCATCTGAGGCTGGCCACTAATCGGCTCTCATATGGCATCGCCTGGCTTTAGGGGGCATGGAGTTCCTTTGCGGCCTAGTTTAGGGGTGTTGTGGCGTGCATTCGCCCGTGCCTGGATGGCGCAAGTGATGTTCTCGGTCGTGGGTTTGCATTGTCAATGGAATATCTCTGGCCCTTGTAGTGCTTGAGCAGTTTCCCGTTTCATGGTAGCTTTAGGCGTTGCGTAGAAAGCGTTCCACGCTGGACCTGCGCACGAACAAAACGATCGATCCATCAGCGCCAGTGGGCGGGAAGTTAGGGTAGGGACTTTCCATTCCGCAGCGCGCGGCCGAGCAACCGGGCGGGGCTTACGATCCGCGCGGTCCCGGGATTTTGTGGAGAATCGCCAGCGTGGAGAACGTTCCAATCTTGGTTTGTTTGTTGTAAAGGGATCTCATGTCGTCTGACAAGAAGTACAAGCTCGAATACATCTGGCTGGATGGTTACCTACCCGAACCGAACCTTCGCAGCAAGACGAAGGTTGTCGACAAGGAACCCCAATCGGTGGACGATTGTCCGATGTGGGGATTCGATGGCAGTTCCACACAACAGGCCGAAGGGCACAATTCGGACTGTCTGCTCAAGCCGGTTGGGTTGTATCCCGATTCGGCTCGAAAGAATGGATACCTGGTCATGTGCGAGGTTCTCAATCCCGACATGACGCCGCACGTATCCAACTACCGCGCCACGGTTCCGGAGGATCCCGACTTGTGGGTTGGGTTTGAGCAGGAATATTTCTTCTGGGATAATGGCCGGCCGTTGGGCTTCCCCGAGGACGGTTTTCCTGAGCCGCAGGGCAGGTATTACACGGGCGTGGGATACCGGAATGTCGGTGATATCGCGCGGCAAGTCGTTGATGAGCACATCGACGTGTCCCTGGATGCAGGTATCAACCTGGAAGGAATCAACGCGGAAGTTGCCAAAGGGCAGTGGGAGTTCCAGGTTTTCGCCGCGGGTTCGCGAAAGGTTTGCGACGATCTGTGGGTGGCCCGATATTTGTTGATGCGCACCGCCGAAAAGTACGGTTTGGACATCAACTGGCATTGCAAACCATTGCAAGGCGATTGGAACGGTTCCGGTATGCACACCAATTTCTCCACCAAATTCATGCGCGAAGTGGGCGGTGAGGAATACTTCAAGAAGTTGATGGATGCGTTCGAGAAGTACCGCGACGAGCATATTGCAGCCTACGGACCGGACAACCATTTGCGGTTGACCGGACTGCATGAAACCCAGTCGATCGACAAATTCAATTGGGGTGTGGCGAACCGCGGCGCTTCGATTCGCGTTCCGCATGCGTTCATCAACAATGGCTACCGCGGGTACCTGGAAGATCGGCGGCCCAATTCGCAAGCCGATCCATACAAGATCGTGGCTCGGATTCTGAAGACGATCGAATCGGTGGCATAGGATGCGCGGGTGGTTGTCTTCCGGCGGCCGATCCCATCTGAATCCGATACATGCACAGTAAAAGCGCCGCGCCTCCGGGTGCGGCGTTTTGCGTTTGCCTGGCAGGGAGTACACTGCAAGTGCGGC
>RFIQ01000095.1 GCA_003695565.1 Planctomycetota bacterium
ATTCTGCACGAACTGTCCAAGTACAAGAACTTTGGGGTGTACACCTTCCAGGCTGAGGACGAGATCGCCGCGGCCTGCGCGGCGATCGGCGCCGCCTATGGCGGAGCGATGGCTGTCACGACCAGCTCTGGCCCCGGCATTGCCCTTAAAGCCGAGGCGATGGGTTTGGCCGTGATGCTGGAATTGCCGATGATCTTGATCGACGTCCAGCGCGGGGGACCGAGTACCGGATTGCCGACCAAGACCGAACAGGCCGACTTGTTGCAGGTCTTGTTCGGCCGCAACGGCGAAGCGCCGATCCCGGTGCTGGCCGCGCGCAGCCCTGCCGATTGCTTCGACACTGCCATCGAGGCATGGCGCATCGCGGCCCGCTTCATGGTCCCGGTCGCGATTCTGTCCGACGGCTATATCGCCAATGGGTCCGAACCGTGGTTGGTACCCGAGATCGATCAGATTCCGCGCATCGAAATCGAACACCCAAGTGCGCCGGACAATGGCAAACCGTTCCTGCCGTATGCGCGAAATGAGGACCTGGCCCGGCCGTGGGCCATCCCTGGTACCCCCGGGCTGATGCACCGAGTGGGTGGATTGGAAAAACAAGACGGTACCGGTAACGTCAGTTACGATCCGGTCAACCATGAGAAGATGGTTCGAATTCGTGCGCAGAAAGTAGAAAACGTAGCCCGCATGATTCCTCCCCAAGAGGTTACCGGTCCGGAATCCGGCGAACTGTTGGTCGTGTCGTGGGGAGGCACGTTCGGCACTTGTTACACGGCCGTGCAACAGATGCAACAGGCGGGGCGCAACGTGGCGCATTGCCACCTCCGTCACCTGAATCCCTTCCCGCCAAATCTGGAAGAGATTCTGCATCGGTACGATAAGGTGCTGGTGCCGGAATTGAACTCGGGCCAGTTGCGATTGCTCTTGCGCGGCAAGTTCCTGGTGGATGCGATCGGGTTGAATAAGATCCAAGGACGCCCCTTCGCCGTTTCCGAATTGCGAGCAAAGATCGAAGAACTGACGTCGGAATCGGGCGCCGGCGTGCGGATGGCCTCCCGAGCCAGTTAGACGCACTCGCCAGTGGAACGCGGTGCAGAACACATAATGAAATAGACTATCACCTACACCAACGATAGATCACGACGAATAAGCAGCGATCGAGCTGCCAGAGAGACCGAAATGAACAATCCGTTGCCTGTACTGAAACCTGCTGATTTCGCCAGCGATCAAGATGTCCGCTGGTGCCCTGGGTGTGGCGATTATTCTATTCTGGCGCAGATGAAGAAGATGCTGCCGGAGCTGGGATTGCCGCCCGAGCAAATCGTTTTCGTGTCCGGTATCGGCTGCTCCAGCCGTTTTCCGTACTACATGAACACCTACGGGATGCACAGCATTCATGGCCGCGCACCGGCATTTGCGACCGGCTTGCGGATTACGCGCCCCGAGCTGAAAGTCTTTGTAATTACCGGCGATGGAGATGCGTTGAGCATCGGTGGGAATCATTTTCTGCACCTGGTCCGCCGCAACGTCGACGTGACGCTGGTCCTGTTCAACAATCGCATTTATGGCTTGACCAAAGGCCAGTATTCGCCAACCAGTCCGGAGGGCCAGGTGACCAAGAGCACCCCCATGGGCTCGGTCGATCATCCCCTAAACCCGATCATGGTCGCCCTGGCAGCGGGGGCCACGTTCATCGCGCGGAGTGTCGATTCGCAGGTCAAACACCTGGCCGATACGCTGTACCGGGCGGCTCAACATCGCGGAACCAGCGTGGTCGAGGTGTATCAGAATTGCAACGTGTTCAATGACGGTGCGTGGGACTATGCCAAGAACCGTGCCACGCGCGAAGAAACCACGTTGGAGCTCGAGCATGGGAAACCGATGATCTTTGGCGCCAACCGCGACAAGGGTATTCGCTTGAACGGCTTGACTCCCGAAGTGGTCGATTTGAAGTCTGGTATCGCCCAGGACGACCTGCTGTTCCACGACGAGCAGGCGGACACGACCCTAGTGCACTTGCTGGCGCGGATGCGGCATCCCGAGTTCCCGGAACCCATTGGTGTCTTCCGCGCTGTCCAGCGTCCCATCTTCGAAGAGCAATTGCGTGGTCAGGTCGAAAAAGCGCGAGAGATTGCGGGACCGGGCGACCTGAACGCCTTGTTCCATTCCGGGGAAACCTGGCAAGTAAGCTAGTCGTGGTGATCGCGCAGGATCCACGACTCCGCCGTCACGCTACAATGACCCGGGAAGGAGGCCGTCCGCTGCGGTGGGGTGCCCGCAGGTCAGCCAGCAACCAGGCTGGGATCGACTACTCCCGTTGCCCCCTGGTGAGTCGTTTCCACTTCCCCCGGTCAGGCAACCGCCAAGATCGGTGCTCCGGTGTCCAGAGATGAGGCATAGCGGCAGGTGACAAATTGTCGGCACCTGCCAGTTTGGCTGCTCTCGCCGTCAGAGTTCACCCACATCTGGGGGCCTTCGGTGTTTTGGGGTAGAGCGTCCTCGGCCGGCTCCGGCTACAGGTTCCTCCTCCGGGAACTCGTCTGGAAAAACGGATGATTTGTCCGGACGTGGCACGCTGTTTGCGTTGGGGAGCGGGCGGAATGCAGGCATGCGTGAGAATTAGGCTTATTGAATTCGAATCCAAATTAAGACGCGAGCAAAGGGTGAGAAATATGGACGAGCATTGGGTCTTCGATGATGTGGCTGAAGCCGACCGTGAGATGGCGCGACAACGGTGGGCTGAGAAGGTCAAGCCGCTGCAAAAGCTACTGCGGAGTTACGAACCGGACAAACTCAGTTGGCGAATGACCTTGTATCACATTCCTCGCGGTTCCCAGTGGCAGCTCCGCGCGGTCCTCTTGCTGCCGACCGGTACGTTGGTCGCAGAGACGACGGAACGGACCTTGGAAGAGGCCATTGATCGAGTCGCCGATAAGATGCGTCGGGAGATTCGCAAGCATAAAGAGCTGGTGCGGCAAGATTACATCATCCGCCGGCGACGAGAGCAACGCCAGCACTTGTCTGCCGCGGGAAGCTACCTGCAAGAGGATGTTGAGAAGCGACGCAGAGAAGCCTTCTTTGCGCTGTTGCGTCCCCATCTTCGAGACTTGAAGAAAGAGGTGGCACAGCGGTTGAGGTTTCTTCGCAACGAAGGGCTGTTGCACGAAACGGGGCTGACGCCAGAGGACGTGGTCGACGACGTCCTGCTGCGGGCGTGGTCGGAGTACGCCGAACGGCCAACAAAGATCGATTTGCAACTGTGGCTGACCAGGCTGGCCCAACAGCGGCTGGAACAGGCTTGTCAAGAGCCCGCTGCAGCTCCGTTGACCGACGCAGTGCAAGAGCCGCCAGCAGCACCCGACGAACCGCTGACTCCCGATGAGGACATGGACGAACCCGAGTACTGGCTGGAACGCTTCGAGAGTTCGTATTTCGCCAACTACTTGGAAGACCTCATCCCCGATCCCGATTCGGAGTCGGCCCAGTGGTGGGCCAGCCTCAGTGACGAGGAACGGCAGGAGCGATTCGAGAAAGCCCTGGGCGAATTGCCGGCGGATCAGCGAGATGCCCTCTGGTTGCAGATTGTGGCCGGTTATGAGGCCCACGACATTGCCGTGATCCTCGACCGCGATCCCGGCGAAATCGAATCCTTGATTCAGCAAGGGCGCAAGGCCTTGAGCGAGAAACTACTGCGCGGTGCCACGGTGGCGCCGTAACCGCCCCCAATGCCCCAATTAGACCACCCCCAACAGTCCGCGGCAGGGGTCGTTTGCTGGCCTCACTGCGGATTTTTTTGTCGGCGGATCCGATCGAAATTGCGATCAGGATCTCAATTTGCCCGGCCATCGCCGAGTGCGCAATCCCGCCGCGGTCCACCGATGCCAACGCGACTTGGGCCAAATGCACTCAGGCAAGTAGCACCGACGCAAGCCGGGACGTGCGAAGTGTCAGCCCCGCACAGGCCCTCTGCTTTTGGCAGCACAAGTACACCTGGACGAGGGTGCTCATCGACTAGAATAGTCCATGAGACCGCGGTGCGGAAAAGTTCAGGGGTACAACGGCGGTACCTAGGTCGCTGGTTACAATAGGGTGAAATACCGCACGAGTTAATGTTAGCGGGGAACCGATGCCCGAGCCACCTCATCCCGAAGACCAACAGCCGTCTTCTGCTCACTTCGACGATGCCACCCGGTTTGCATCGGACGGAGATGGAGATCTCGAATTCGAATTCGACCCCCTGGCCGATGCATCCGGCAAAGGACCGCTAGGGGTGTTGGGAGAGTACTTGCTGCTGGAACCGATTGGAGCCGGCGGAATGGGTCAGGTGTTCCGGGCGGAACACCGCACCATGAACCGGCACGTAGCATTGAAAGTGCTCAGCCGCGAGTTTGCGCAGCGTCCGGATCTGGTCGAGCGTTTTTTTGCTGAGATACGCGCGATTGCGCGGCTGATGCATCCCAACATTGTCACTGCGTTCGATGCGGGGAGTTTCGGCGAAGAATTGTACCTGGTGATGGAGTTGGTCGAAGGAGAGTTGCTGTCGCAACGCGTTCGGCGGGCGGGTCCGATGTCCACGGCTGATGCCGTCAATGTGTTGGAACAGGCTGCTCGAGCGTTGGAGTACGCGCACAATCTGGGCATTATTCATCGTGACATCAAACCGGGCAACATGATGTTGAACCGGCAGGGCGTCTTGAAGATCCTCGATTTCGGCTTGGCTCAGTTTGCCTCGGCCAAGGCTGTCGAAAAAAAGGGGCGTGTGTTCATGGGCACTCCCGAGTTCATGTCGCCGGAACAGATCGAGGATCCGGATCGGGCCGATGCACGCAGCGATTTGTACAGTTTGGGAGCAACGCTGTTCTACATGCTGACGGGCCGTCCCATGTTTACTGGGGAGAAGATGCAGGTCGCCCGGGCGCAGTTGCGGCAGAAACCGCCACCGCTGTTCGTGGCCCGCAGCGACGTCGACTTGCGGCTGGATGCGGTATTTCAAAAGCTGGTAGCCAAAGATCCCGGCGAACGGTATGCCAGTGCCACCGAATTGCTCGACAGCTTGCAGGAACTGAATCTATCCGGTGCCGCAAGCGGCATCGACGCACTTCCCCGTGGTGGCTGGCGTTTGGCTGGCGATGCTCCCACCAGCATGACGCAGCATCGATCGACACTGGCCAAGTCGACGCAAATCGTCGGTTTCGACATGGGAATGCTGGCCAGCACGGCGGCCTACTATGATCCTGCACTGGGACCGCAGGTCCTTTCCTTGGGCGACGGCAGTGCCAAACAGTTGCGCAACATGGTGTGGAATAACGGCGATCGCTTGCAATTCGGTGCTCAGGCAGCTGCCCAGCGCCAGACCGATCCCGAGCATGTCATTCACAGTTTTCAACGCTGGATCGGGTTGCGCGAACTGGGGCGTCCCTTTCTGGGACGACGCGTCCCCCCCGAGATACTGTTGGCGGCCATGATCAAACACGTAATGCAATTGGCTGCCCGCGAAATCGAGGCAACCAACAGCATCCTGGTCACGGTCCCAGCCTGTTATGATCAACTGCACCGCCGCGCGATTCGCGCGGCATGCCAGATCGCCGGTGCCGACCTGGTGCAATTGCTCGACAAACCCATGGCCGCTGCCTTGAACTGGTACGAAGTCCAGCAGCAGTTGGCCGGGGCCGAGAGCCGCATGGGGGAGATGCGACTCCTGTACGTGCATCTGGGCGGCTCGGCTATGGAAGCCGCGGTTCTTGAATGTCGGGAGAACACGGTCCGGCAGTTGGCTGTTAGCGGCGATTGGCGACTGGGTATCCAACGCTGGCAGGCACGATTGGCCGAACACTTGGCCCGCAAGATTCAGACGTTGACCAACAGCTCGATCCGCGAAGACGTCACGGCGGCTACGCGATTGCAGCGCACCGTTGAATTGGCCATGGATCGGCTCGTGCACGGCAACAAAGTCGATATACGATTTCAATGGCGCGGCGTGACGTTGGACGAAACGTTCACGCAGGAGCAGTTACTGGCCATTTGCCCAGATCTCACCGAGGCACTGCTGGGTTGCATTCAGCAGGCCTGCCAGAGTGCCGGTATGGATCCAGCCGAATTGCGCACGGTCCTGCTGGCTGGGAGCATGCTGCGGATGAAGCAGTTGCAGCAAATCCTCCGGCGGGTCGTACCGCCTGCCGCCAGGCTGATATCGCTCGACAAGTCCGAATTGGCGCGCGGAGCGGCCATTCAAGCCCATTACGTCAACCAGTTGCGGACCGACGAATCACAGATTCCCCACGCCGTGGGTTGCACGAGTTACGATTTTGCCGTTTTACCCGCCAACGCCCGCGGTGCCAAACCCCGCGTTGTGCTTGATCGAGGGACACCCGTCCCAGCATCGATTCGCAAGAGCATTCGCTTGCCCGCCCCCGATGGGAAGAAGGAGCATCGTGAAGTGCTGCAATTCGTCGAAAGCACGCGATCAGGAGGGCGGGATTGGCGTCGTTTGGGATTAGTCGATGTCCGGGCGGCGTTCCCGGAACGAAAACCCGACGATCCCGTGCAGTTGCGGATGGAGGTCGACGAGAGCGGCATTATGGAATCGAGCCTCATCTGGGTGCCGGGCAACCAGCAAACCCATTTGACGGCTATCGCCGAAAATGAACTCTCCCTGGAGCAGATCCGTCGTTGGCGGCATTGGCTGGAAGACGCCATGCTGTGCGCCCGGCAGTAGCGGCAGGAATCTTCCCCCGCACGGCTGTATACCACCTTATCGTGTTCGGCCAGCCGGCGAGGAACCATTCACCGATGGGGATCGGCCGGAGCAGGCTCCCACGGCAAGCCTGGCCACCAACCGGCTCCATCGTGATTGGGAACTGCCGGCCCAGGTGTGGTGCGGCCGGACTCGACTGCTATTTTCAATTTAGTGCGCAATGCATCCACGATTTCTGGATGCGCTGCCTGCAGGTTGTGCTGCTCGCGGGGATCCGCCGACAGGTCGTACAACTGCACCTCGGGCATCCCCAGCCGTTTGGCCTCCGCTTCCCGCGGGGGACTCCAACCGCCCGATCCAGCGCAGAAGAGGGCTTTCCAATTCCCGCTGCGGACGGCAAAACACCCCGAGATGCTGTGGTGGATGACAAAATCATGCACCGGATCTTGGCGGTCGGGCGTCTGCATCCACGGCCACAGGCTAACACTATCCTCCGCCGCATCGACCGGCAATTCTGCACCAACTACTTCGGCACAGGTGGCCATCAGATCGGCCAGGGTCACCGGATGTTGGCACCGTGTGGCCGGCGGTATGTGTTGCGGCCAACGGGCGATCAGGGGCACCCGATGCCCCCCCTCATATGCATCGGCTTTCCAACCTCGCCAGTGCCGATTCAGATGCACGCCGGCGGCATCCAGTTCTGCAAAGTTCGCTTTCGGTGAAGTCCCATTGTCACAAGTGAACAACACCAAAGTGTTCTCGGCTTGTCCCGACTCCTCCAATGCGTCCAGCACCATCCCGACCGCCCAATCGGTCTGGATCAGAAAGTCGGCGTATTCGCTGACTCCGCTCCGTCCCTGGAAAGTTGGATGGGGAGCGATCGGAGTATGTGGGGAGGGAAGGGCGAAATACAAAAAGAACGGTTGGCCTGCCGCCGCCCGTTGCCGGACGTACTCCGCGCTGCGCAGTCCGTAGGTGTGCAGTACGGCGCGAAAATCCCACTCGGCGACGCTGGGGCCAGGCGATACGCCGACAAACGGCGTCTCTTTCAACTCCGTGGTGATCGTGCCAAGCAATCGATCGTTTTCCCGCCAGGCGTACGGAGGCCAATTCGGGACGTCATCGCCGAAGTACCAATCGAAACCGTGATCGATGGGACCGCCACCGATGGGGCGCGCGAAATCAATTTCCGCCCGACGCTCGGTCGTCCCGCCACCGGCGCGCGGCCAATTCCATCCCAGGTGCCATTTTCCGATGCAAGCTGTGGCATAACCCTGGGCGCGCAGCAGCTCTGGCAACGTCCAGCGGTGCGACTCGATCAACGGCCGCTCCCACTGCCCCACGATGCCTTTTTTCAGTCTACTTCGCCAACTGTAGCGCCCGGTCAGCACGCTGTAGCGGGTGGGACTGCACACGGCCGACGTCGAGTGTGCGTCGGTAAACGTCACCCCAGCAGCAGCCATGCGGTCGATGTGCGGCGTCTGCAAGCCCATGTGCGGGTTGAGCGCCGACACGGAATCCCATCCCATGTCGTCGGCCAGGATCAGTACGATGTTCGGCTGCTCGGCGGCGGCAGGGCCAACCAGCATCGCCATGACTGCCAACCAACCCCAGCGGTGAATACGCATCCGAATCAGCTCCCAACTGCGCGACGTGCTCTCAATGGATATCCACCACGGCGGGACCGAGTACGTCCATCCGCGGGGAGATTCCCAGTCCCGGTTCGGTGCCGGCAGCCATCCATCCGGCGGCCCGACGGGGAGCTCCCTGGGCCGTGCTGACGGTCACATAGCTGTTGAAGTCGGTGGACGTGAATCGCAATTCCTCCGGCGTGCTATGAGCCAGGTGGGCGATGGCAGCCGTGGTGACATCTCCGCCCCAACTGTCTTCTATCGTCATGGCGATGCCCATGGTAACGCACCAGTCGCGGGCTTGAGCCGTCTTGGTCAATCCGCCCAATTTGCTGATCTTGAGGTTCACCACGTCCATGGCCAGATCGCTAGAGGCCCGATGGAGCATTTCCAAACTATCGATGTTTTCGTCCAATACGAACGGATGATCGCAATTGCGCCGCACGGCCAGGCATTCGCGATAGGTTTCGCACGGCTGTTCAATGTATACATCCTGACCGCGGACGGCCCGCACGACACGCATGGCGGCATGTTGCGTCCACCCCGTATTGGCATCCGCCACCAATCGGTCCCCCGGCCGCATGCAGGCTGCCACGGCTCGGATGCGTCGGATATCTACATCGGGATCGCCTCCGACCTTCAATTGAAATCGGGTGTATCCCTCCTGTTGGTACCCTTGGACGTTCTCCGCCATGGCCTCAGGCGACTGCTGAGAGATGGCGCGGTACAGCCGCACCCGATCCCCAAACCGGCCGCCCAACAGCATGCACACGGGCATCCCTGCGACTTTGCCCAAAAGATCCCAGCAGGCGATGTCGATTCCCGATTTGACGTACGGATGGCCCTTCAAGGCCGCATCCATGCGCTGGTTGATACACGCGATTTCGCGCGGATCCATCCCCAGCAAGTGCGGAGCCAGCTCCCGCAATCCTGCCCGCACGCCCTCGGCATAGGCCGGCAGGTAGAACGGTCCCAACGGACAAACCTCGCCAAATCCCACCAAACCAGTATCGGTTTCCACTCCCACGATGGTACTGTCGAATACCGAGACGGACTTTCCTCCGGACCAATTGTAGGACCCCTCGACCAGCGGCAACTCAACGCGATGCGCAAAAATTCGTTTGATCTTCATCGTTTTTCGTGTTGGTAGAAGCTCTTCGGTGAAATCCGGTGTAGTGGCGCAGCCAGACCAGGGACGGTCGCCCACCGAGTCGTGGGCCCTCCTCGACCCCTCCCGTTATGATCGTCGACGCCCAAGCCGCAGCCGCCCAGGGGAGCAATGAAGTCGCAGTTGGTCAACCAACGCAGGAGCTAAAATAGCACAGGGCAGCCCTATGCGGGACTGCCCTGTCACGGATATTTTCCTTCGTCGAGCAGCGTGCCAGAACCTGACCAACACTCTGGATGGTCGTCGGCATCGCTGGCTAGCACTCGGCTGGATGGCGTGGCATCAATCGCGCTGTAGAGAAATCAGAATCTGCATCACATACCACAGCATCAGTGCGACCGAAGCAAACAACGCCAGCGACGCCGCTACGTGTTGGTCGGTGCGGTAATGGTGCAAAACGTTCGAGGTGTCATACAGGATATAGCCAGCGGCCAGTAGAACCAGTGCGGCGGAAAACCACATGCCCAACCCCAGTCCGCCAGGCACCACGATACTGGCGACGATAATCCCCAGGGCTACCAGACCGCCAATCCATAAGTACTTGCCCAGACCGGAGAAATCCGAACCGGTCAAGAAGACGAATGCGGTCAATCCGCCGAAGACGACCGCGGTAATCAGTCCGGCGTTCATAGGTATCGATGGATCGACCAACGTTGCATAAGCCATCAGCGGCATGAAGATGAGGGCTTCGGCTACGACGTATAGCATCAGCCCAGCGTACTGCAGACCGCGGCTGGTGCTCGATTCGGCCCATCCTCGCGCGACCCAACTGACGACCATGAATGCCCCCAAGACGACGAGCCAGCCCCAGCGCCCCATCAAAGGACCAAACTGTTGCAAAAATGCTGCCGGTGGGTATAGGGTCAGCAGAATGCCCTCGAGCACCACGAAGCAAATGACGGCCAACCCCAGATGCAAGTAGGTGCGCTGGATGAACGCGACTCGCTCCGCGCGTTCTGCCAGTGCGGCCACCCCATAGTCGGGCTGAGATTGGACAGCGTACGGGTTCTGCTCGTTCATACTCATCATTCGACCTCACTCAAAACGGGGGATGGGACAATGGGAACCACCAAGTATTCCTGTGGGAGTCGAGTCGGGTAGCCAGAATTGCATCCTAAAAAATCAAGGACTCGACCGCAGGAGCCGACGACCGCGTTAGCAATTGTTCGAATTCTAACGAAACACACCCATAAATGCTAGGCGCAGGTGTTCCTACTGCTCGGTTGTCTGCCCGAACGCTGGCACGCGTTCTCTGCCCCCTTTGCCTCAAGTTCGACGGTCATGATCGAATCTTAGGGCGGAGCCCTTTGCTCGGCCGGATTCGGGGTACACCTCCACCAGCCACTTGAGACAGTCTACCTCACCCAACTTTTCCCAGCAGGAATATCCGCTAATCCCGGGGGAGAACTCTTGCCTTTTCGCCGGATGAGCCGAATGATTGCGGATGCCCGGACGTTTGTCGGGTAATCTTGATATGTGTGGCAGGATGATCGCGCCGCCAGTCAGCAACAGTTCGAAGGCCGCTTCGGTCGCAGGGAAGTGCGTAGCGCCTGGGTACCAGGTTTTTCTACGGCATCCGTTATGCGTCTTCCCCTTTCCTCCTCCTGCCTTGCCGCGGGAGCCATTTTGACCTTTGGGTGTTTCCTTGCCCACTTCTTCGATCGCAGCCGATCGACCGACGCCATCGCCGGGCCAGTTCGCCCCTCGGTGCAGGGGGGGGCCGCTGTCGGCCAGCCGACGGTGTCTCCCAACACCGACCGAGAAAAGGACAGGCCAGATTCCAAGCCAGTCGATCTAGTGCGGGCGGCCGCTCAACTTCCGCCGATCGCCTCGACGCCGAGG
>RFIQ01000096.1 GCA_003695565.1 Planctomycetota bacterium
CTATTGGATGGACTCGATCACCCCCGCACTGGTCGTACTGTGCGTCTGCTTGCTGGCGTCGCGGAGTCACGCGTCGGAGCTAGCCGAGGTGGGAGCCCAATCGTTGGAGATCTACTGTTACGACTGTCATACTGGCGACGGCGCGGAAGGGGGCATCCAAGTCGATTTTCTCCAAACTCCCGACGCGGACCTGGGCGACCACGTCGAGGTGATGGAGAAGATGATCCGCGTACTGAAGGAGCGGCAGATGCCGCCGGCCGATGCGGATCAACCCGATGATCGCCAACGCATGGCGCTGGTCGAGTGGTTGGAATCCCGGTTGCACGCCTTCGATTGTGGTGCGGTGCAGAGCCCAGGACGGGTGACCCTGCGGCGCTTGAACCGCGTCGAGTACGACAACACGGTGCGCGATCTGACGGGTCTCGATCTGGGATTGGCACAGTCCTTCCCATCGGACGATGTAGGGCATGGCTTTGACAACATTGGGGATGTTTTGACGATCCCACCGATCTTGATGGAGAAATACGTCGACGCGGCGGTGGAGATCGCCCAACGCGTCATGCAGGACGCGGACGCTCGTCAACGGGTGTTTCCCTTCCAACCGGAAAACCCCGATGACTTGGAGCAAGTCATTGACAGTGTGCGAAAGAACGTGCGGTACTTTGCTCGGCGGGCATTCCGTCGCCCGTTGACCGAGGAGGAACAGGACCGGATTTTCGAATTCATGCGTGGCCGATGGGACGAGGGATGGGATCCAGAGCAGATCCAGCAAGCGGTCATCGCTTTGGTGCTCTCTTCGCCTCACTTCTTGTTTCATGTCGAACTGGCCGACGACGAAGCCTACCTGGAGGGAGTGCGGAAACTCAACGATTACGAATTGGCCAGTCGCTTGTCGTACTTCCTGTGGAGCTCCATGCCAGACGACCGATTATTTGAACTGGCGGAGCGAGGCGAATTGGGGACGCCAGAGCAGTTGGCGGGCGAGGCGATCCGCATGCTGCAGGATCCGAAAGCCGAGGCCTTGGTCCAGAACCTGGCCGGTCAGTGGCTGCAGTTGAGGCAGTTGGACCGCATGTCACCGGATCCCGAGATGTTCCCTCAGTTCGATGACGCGCTGCGTCAGGCGGCCAAACGGGAGACGGAACTCTTGTTGCGGGAAATCATGGTCCACAACCGCAGTGTCCTGGAGCTGCTCAATGCGGACTATACGTTTGTGAACGGCCGGTTGGCTCGCCATTACGGTTTGGACGGTATCGAAGGTGAGGCCTTTCGCAAGGTTTCCCTGTCCGATCGCCGCGGCGTCCTGATGCACGCCAGCATCCTGCTGCTGACCTCGAATCCCACGCGGACATCGCCGGTAAAACGCGGGAAGTGGGTGTTGGATAACTTGTTGGGTGAACCACCGCCTCCTCCTCCGCCAAACGTGCCGGAGTTGTCCGAATCCGCTGAGACACTGGGTACACTGCGGCAGCAAATGGAACAGCATCGCGCCAATCCGAATTGCGCCGTGTGCCACAATAAAATGGATGCTCTGGGGTTTGGATTAGAGAATTTCGACGTCGTCGGCCGATGGCGAGAAAAGGACGGCCGCTATGCGATCGATCCGTCCGGCGAATTGCCCGGCGGCAGGAAGTTTTCCGGTCCGATAGAATTGGTCGAAATCCTGTCCCAGGAGAAGAAAACGGAGTTCGCCCGGTGTTTGGCCGAACGCTTGTTGACCTATGCCTTGGGGCGAGGTTTAACCGTGGGAGACCGATGCACGGTTTCGCAAATCGTTGATCAACTCGCTCAATCGGACTATCGCTTTCATGCATTGATCGAGGGGATCGTTACCAGCCCACCGTTTATGATGCAAGCCAAAGGGGATTAGGAAATGAACCAGACGAATCGAATTTCGCGCCGCGCCATGCTGCGAGGCTTGGGCGTCACCCTGGCGTTACCTTGGCTGGAGTCGACCAGTTCTCTTGTGCACGGAGCGACGGTGTCGGAACATCCGCTGCGGATGGGATTCATATTTGTTCCCAACGGCGTCAACACGCACCGGTGGTTCCCCAACAAAGTCGGTTATGGATTCGATCTGCCCCCGGTCTTGGAGCCGCTGGCTCCGCTGCGCGATGAATTGCTGGTCTTCAGCGGGTTGACGCACGACAAGGGGCGAGCCAACGACGATGGGGCTGGGGATCACGCCCGATCGGCCTCCGTGTTTCTCACCGGTTCCCAGCCGCGCAAGACCAACGGGGACAATATCCGCGTGGGAGTTTCGGTCGACCAGGTGGCGGCCAAAGCGATCGGGCATCAAACGCGATTCTCCTCGCTGGAGTTGGGGATTCACGCCGGTCAGAATGCCGGCAACTGCGATTCGGGATACAGTTGTGCCTACTCGTCGAACATCTCGTGGGCATCCGAAACGACGCCGGTTGGCAAGGAAGTCAATCCGCGGCTGGTCTTCGAACGCTTGTTCGCAGGAGGCAGTGCCCGCGAAGTCGATCAATCGCGGTGGCAGCGCGAAGCCTTGCGCAAGAGCATCCTGGATTTTGTCGCCGACGATGCCCGACGCATCCAAGGGGTGCTCAGCCGCAACGACCGCCGCAAGCTGGACGAATACATGACCGGCATCCGAGAATTGGAGCGACGGCTGGATCAGTCCGTTGCACCAGAGACGCGTGACATCGAAGTGGATTATCCCGTACCCGACGGTATACCACGCGACTATCGCGAGCACATTCGTTTGATGTGCGACATGGTCGTGTTGGCGTTCCAGACCGATTCGACGCGGATCTTTACGCTGATGTTTGCCAATGCGGGGGATAACAAGAATTATCGTCATATCGGTGTGCCCGACGGCCATCACGATCTATCGCACCATCGCGACGACCCGGTCAAGTTGGAGAAGATCGCCAAAATTAATCGCTTCCACGTCGAACAGTTCCGGTATCTGCTCGAGCGGCTCAGCTCGATCCGGGAGGGTGACCGTACGCTGCTTGACAATTCGATGATCGTGTATGGCAGCGGAATCAGCGATGGAAACCGTCACAATAACGAGAATCTGCCTGTGGTCTTAGCCGGGCGCGGTGGAGGGACGATCGATCCGGGACGCCACCTGCGATACGATACGGAGACCCCCATGTGCAATCTGTTCATGTCCATGCTGGAACGCATGAACGTGCATGTTCCCTACATTGGCGACAGCACGGGGACATTGCCGGGGCTGACAATATGATGGTCGGAGGAGTGCGGAATCGGATTCTGGCCCTGGCCTGGGTCTGCGCGGCGATGTTCGGGTTAACGCAGGTTCCGGTCGCGGCACAGTACGAGGAAACGCCCCTGGAGCAAGTGCTGGAGATTGCGTCCAGCGGGGATCGGGACGAGCGGCGAGATGCTGCGTACGAGATCGTGCGGCGCGAGTCCTTTGATGCCCCCGTTGTCGAAACGCTGGCCAAACTGACCGCCGACTCCGATCGACAAGTGCGTTTCCTGGGGTTGTTGGGGCTGGCACATGCCGGTCCGCGGGCCGCATCGCAAACCGCCATCGACGCGCTGCTGCGCTGCATCCAGGACGGGGACGACCAGGTGCGATTCCGCGCGGCCGATGCGTTGGGGAAGATCGGTACCCTTGCCCTGCCTCAGTTGGTCGCGCTGTGGGATTCCGCCGATTCGCAGACACGGGTGGAGATCGCTCGAGCCATCGGTACGATGGGCCCTCCAGCCAGAGGTGCGCAAGAGTTGCTTAGCAAGGGATTAGAAGATTCCGACGAGCGGATTCGTCGCAGCGCAGCCAACGCGCTGCTTGCCGTTGCACCGCAGGATGACGCGCTGCACAGGGCCTTGACTGAACATGCCGATCCACAGATCCGCTGCTTGGGTTGGCAAGCGATCGGACGTCACTCCGCGCCAGGCTCTGACGCCTTGGAACGGTTGGCTGGCGCGACCGACGATCCAGATCCGCTTGTCCGCGAGGTGGTGGTGATGAGCGTGGCCAAGTCGGCGCTCGACCCTCAACGGAAACAGCAGGCAATCCTAGCTACATTGACCGATCCGGTACCTTCCGTGCGTTCCGCTGCCGTGGCGGCGATCGAGCACGCCGGCGCGGACCCGCAACGGCTGTCGATCGACATCGGCAACCTGTTGGCACAGGTCGAGGATGTCCAAACGGCTCAGACGCTCCTGCTGGCCCTGCGACGCATGCCAGCTCCACCCTCAATGGAGGCGGCATCGATGGTGTTGGCTGCCGCGGGACGTCTGTCCTTGCCTGCCGAGGAAGTCGCCCCGGTGTTGCAACGCGTGGGCCCCTCTATCGTGCCGCACCTGTTGGCTGTTCTAGAGGAAACACCTTCGTTGGAACCCGTTGTCGGAGCGACACTGAGCGGCTTCGGCGCTGCGGCTCGCGACGCGGTCATGCAATGTACGTCCCATCCCAGCGCCGTAGTACGACAGGCGGCTTGTGCTGCTCTGCAGAGCCTCCCAAGCACGGCAGAGACGGGCGTCGCGCTGCAGCGATTGCTAACGGATGCCGATGATGGGGTACGAGCCAAGGCAATCGAGGTTGTCGGGCAAATGCAGCACGTGCCGTCCGAAGTACAAGCTCAGGTGGCGGAGGCACCGAACGATCCTAGTCCGCGAGTGCGGGCGGCCAGTATTCGAGCGCTGCCACGGTTGGGGCTGGAAGCCGGGCGGATAGAGTCGATCCTGCGCAATGCCATTGTCGATGAGGAACCGTTGGTGCGGTTGGCTGGTATCGAAGTGGCCGGTCAAACCGGATTGGTCGCCTCACTGGTTGATGATCTGCCCACGTTGATCCGCGATCCAGACCCGCAGGTGCGCGTGGCGGCCTTGCATGCCGTGGCTGGGATGCCTGCCGAGAAACTGATCCCGCCGCTCCGCCAGGCAATCCTGCAGTGTATCGGTGATCGGCACGATGCGGTTCGCGCTGCCGGCATCGAAGTTGCGTCCGCGTTGCACATGCGGGACGGTGAGACAGTCGCCGCCCTGATCGATAGTTTACGCGGGCCGGAATCGGTGCTCGTGGCAGTCCTCCGGGCGCTGGAAGGCATCGGACGTGAGGCGCAGGCGGCGTTGCCGGCCATTGCCGAGTTACTGCACCACGACAGCCCGACCGTGCGGACCGCCGCCATCGCAGCATTGGCCGGAATCGATAAGGATACCCCGCGCCTGGTAGCCCGCTTGATCGAAGCTCTTGACGACCCGGCATGGGAAGTTCGGCAAGCAGCTGGAGCGAGACTGGGAACACTGGGCCCGCAGGCCAAGGCGGCAGTTCCCAAGTTGTTCGAATTGCTCGCCAGTGAGGAGGACAGTGATTTTGCCAGCGGTGCGTTGCGGGAGATCGACGCAGCACCGAAGGAAGCACTGCAGATGTTCGTGCAGAACCTCGATTCGCCCGATCGCCGTACCGCCTACTTTTCCATCTTTTTCCTGGGCAAACTCGGCGCGGACGCCAAATCGGCACTGCCGGAGCTCAAGACCCGCTTGAAGGAAGCCGAAGGTGGCCCGAACCGCTCGGACGTTCGCGCTCGCTTCCTCCGCCAAGCCATTGAATCGATCGAGGGCTCTACCGACGATTCGCCATAGGTTGCCAAGCCGCTGCGAAGTGGCCCGGGATGAGGTGCGTTCAGCCCCTCAGGAGTCCGCTAGTTCTGAGCTTTCGCAAGTTAGTGTGGGAGCGGTGCGGGATTTACCACAGAATACACAGAGAGCACCGTGGAGAGGGAAGGCGACGAATGACGAATGACGAATGTGAGGGATAGCCGGCGGAGGATAGAGGTGGAACTGGGCTAGGACGCGGCGCGTATCTCGGCGTCGGTGCAGGGCTACGACCACGAGGTCGCCGCGTGATGCGCCCCAGGATCTGGAGCTTCAACCACTTGCGGACAACGGGGAAGGAGCCGAGCGAGGGTCGGCCAAACGCAGCGCGTGAATAAAGCAATCCTCTCCGATGCGGTGCATTGTTTCGATTTGCCAGCGGGCGGCCTCCTGGACTCGGGCCACTCCCTTCCCTCCGACAGGCGAGGGGGCTTGGGCTCCGCCGCCGAGAACGAGAGGGGCAATGTAGGCATGGATTTCGTCCACCAGGTCGGCATCGAACAACGCGCCGAACAGCCCGCTCCCCCCTTCCACCAACACATTCGTCGCGGTGTAGGCAGTGACCAGATAACGTAGCAGATGCTCGATCCACTGCTGGCGATCGGTAGCATCAGAGCGTTGAACTTCGACTCCATGGCTCCGCAACTGCTCGACGGTTCGATCGTCTACAGCGGTCCCAGTCCAGACCAGCGTCGGAACCTGACGTGCGGTTTGAACCAACCGGCTATTGAGGTTCAGGCTGCACTGGCTGTCGACGACCACGCGGCGAGCCACACGGTGCGGAGGGTGTGCCAGGCGGGCGGTCAGCATCGGGTCGTCCGCCGCGGCTGTTCCGCTGCCTACCACAATGGCGTCCACACGTCCGCGCAGTTCATGCACCCGCTCCCGGCTGGCCGGACCGGAGATCCAGCGACTGTCGCCGGTCCGTGCGGCGATTTTGCCATCCAGGCTCATGGCCCATTTGGCGATCACCCAGGGCAGACCGGTTTGCAAACGCTTCAGGTAGGGTGCGTTGAGCCGCCGGGCCTGGTCTTCCAGCAGGCCGACGTCAACCTGCACACCGGCCTGTTTCAGGTGTTCAACGCCTCGACCGGAGACTTCTGGGAACGGATCGAGCATAGCCACCACGACGCGACGGATTCCCGCATCGAGCAGAGCGTCGGTGCAGGGAGGTGTTTTTCCGTGGTGGCAGCACGGTTCCAAAGTGACGTAGGCCGTGGCACCCGGCAATCGATCAGCACGACCGGAGCGACGTGCGTCGTCCAACGCATCGACTTCCGCATGCGGCCCGCCAAACTTGGCGTGGTACCCTTGGCCTACAACGCCTTGATCATCGATGACAACGCAGCCGACCATCGGATTCGGTTCGACTCGTCCTTGTCCTCGGATCGCCTGCTCCAGGGCCCGGCGCATCCAGACCGCATCCTGATCGGAAAACCGTTGGTCCGCCATGTCACTGCCCTGGCAACCACAATCCACTGCCGGATTGCTGTTCTCCTTCATCTTCCTGGCCGGGAATCACCAGCTTGCCAGGCGCTTGTTCGGCCGGCCCGCCACCGGCAATCTCCTGTCCGCCGCCGGAGAGATTGGGTTGGGCGGCTGCCGCGCCGCGTTGGGCGGCCATCAGTTCTCCCACCAAGCGGTTGATGTGGGGATCACTGGGATACTTCTGCATGGCCTTGACCATCACATCCTGGGCCTCATGCGAACGCCCCGACTGGGCTAACAGCATGAAGCGTTGGACGACCCACTTACCCGGGGAATCCTGTACTTGGGGAGCCAGCTCTTCCAAGATTTCGAGCATCTGCAGTCGCTCTTCCGTCGAACTGCCCTCGCTGCTGAGCACCGTCGCGGCCAGGTAGCGTGCCGAGGGGTCTTTCCAGGTCGATTCGCGACTCCGCACGACCTCGGCCGCACGGCGTGCAGACCGAATAGCGGAAAAGGCAAGCGCAAGGTGGATCAACCGTGTCAGTTGCTCATCATCCAGGGGATCGGGTGCGATGCGATCCAGCGCTAGGATCTTCGGTCCATCCAACTCGCGCGGGTCGGGCACCTGGTCGGCGGCGGGGCGTTCCAAGCCTACCGACTGGAACGTTTGTTGGATCGATTCGGGGGGAACCTGAATGAACTGAGCCCCTTCCAGCAGCATCAACAAGGCGCGGACCGTCCACTGGTGCTGAGGGTCTTGGACCAACTCTCCAATTGTGCGTTGCCCGAATTCCTCCAGGGGCACATCGGGAAACTCATCCGCCAGCAACGGTGCCAGTCGTTCCGGAGGGACTAGCTCCGGATTTCCAGTCCCGGTGACGAGGCGCCGACGGTTCAGGAATTCCAGCACGGGTTTGCTAAAGCGATCCAGCGAGCCGATATCCGTCAACTCGGCTCCAAGCGCAATGTCGTCCAGCACCCTGCGGACGCGCTGGGGATAATCCCGGAACTTGTGCACACTAATGTACAATCGCGCGGGTTTGTCGACCTGCTTGCCATACAGCAGGATCATCCCCATATCGGAGGCCACATCGCCATCCGATTCCGCCTCTCCCTCCGATTGTTCGGAAGTCGCGTGGACAGGGCGATCATACAACAGATAGACGTGGGAAGGAGGCACCTCCTCCTCCATCAACTGGGCGATCATCTGCCGAAACTCCAGCGCCTGCTCTGGGACGGCGCTGAAGGAAGCCTCTTGGGCGAACCGCGCAATCGCCTCGTCCGGAGCCGGGAGTTCATACCCAGCCAACCAATCGGCTACCCGCATCCGTTTTTCATTCTGCGCAGCCAAGATCATGGCTTCGTAGTACGCGCGGTGCTCGGCATCCAAGCCCTCGTGATCGCGCAGTTTGCCAGCCGTCGCGATCAGCCCATCGTCGTCCAACAGCGTGCGTTGGACATCGAACAATAACATGAGCGGCGTCAATTCGCCGGGAAAATCGCGAAGCAGCGCTTTCAACTTCGATTCCGCTTGGGCGTGCCGAAAGCCCTGCGTCAAAACCTGGGCTTCCTGATACCGATCGCGCCAGGGAGCGTCGGCGGGAACCTGCCCCTTGGGAGAAGCCGATTTCAGCATCAGGTTCAAGCCCACTTTGCTACGCGCCGAGTTCGATATCCATTCGGAGCCCAGCAAGGCAAAGCCGAGCCCATCCCAGGGGGCTAGCATGATCTCGTTGCCGGATTGCTCGACGGCACGCACTAACATTGCCAACGCCTCGGCCGCCATGTTGGGGACCGTACCCGCCGACTCGGCCAGACTGCTCAACAAGTAGTTGGCGGCCTCTCGAAGCGGTGCAGAGCCGCTGATCAACACGCTCAACGCTTGCATGGCCAGGGCCAGTGGATTGGTTGGCTTTAGCTGCACGAATCTCTCGGCCGTCTGTTGAAATACCTCGGCTTCCCCCAGCCTCAATGCCATCTCGCCCTTGATTGCCAGTAACCATGCTGCATTAGGGGTTTTCTTCAACAATGTGTTGATACGGTCGAATGTGGCGACAAATTGCTCGCCTTCAATCAGTTTGGATATCCGCTCCAGCTCGTGCGTATCGATGCCGCACTCGCAGAACTTGATTTTCTTGCCGCTGCCACAAGGACACAGGGCATAGGGGTCAATGGCCATGGGTAGATTCCAATGCGTCTGTTGCTGGTTGGGTTACGTGAGTTGGGCCGCTCCACCGGATGGCCGGGCGGTCCATGCCTACCGCGGATGAATCGACTTGAATCGATCTGGCGGGATCGAACGCCAAATGGGCACGTCGGGTCGGTGCGATACTGGCAGCCGCCTGTCTTGGCAACTGGCGGGCCTGATGACTGCCTCCTGCAGTCTAACAGAGGCAGGGGAGGCTACCAACCGGGCGATGGCTTTCCCCAACGCGAATCAAGCCGGCCCCCGCCCTGGACCCCATCGACAACGATGCCGCGCTGTAAAACCCGGCGATTTAACGAGCATGGGTGGCCCGGCCACTATAGGGGAAAGTCGAACAACAACTGTTGCTTTTCCTCGTCCGAACTGCCGAATTCGCGATAGAGCAAGCTGGGCTGGATATCGCGATTATTTTGATACTTGTTAGACCGATACTCGTGTGGTTCACCCTCCACGGTATGAAACATCAGCCGGCAGATGCGAACGCCGGCGTAGATCCGGATGGGCTGCACGGCGAACATCTCCAGCGTCCAGAAGCCTCGAAATCCCACATCGCCAAAGCCTGCGGTAACATGTACGAACAATCCCAACCTCCCGATCGACGAACGGCCTTCGATCATCGGCACCAGATTGTGGGTTTCGGTATGCTCCACCGTCCGGGCCAGGTAGATCTGATTGGGGCTCAGGACCAGCCCCTCCTCGGGAATCTCGATTCGGCGGTAGCGATTGGGCTGCTTCAGGTCCAACACCACCTCTTCGTAGACTAACAGTTCGTTGTGGAGCGTCAAATCGTAGCCGTTGGCATTGAGTTGAGTTTCGTCAAATGGATCGATCTCGATGTCGGTACCGAGGCGACGTCGGATTTCAGCGCCGGTAAGGATCATCGCAGGGACTCGCATTCAAAGAGGTAGCAACGCGGGGTTGGCCCGAGGCCGGGCGACGCTCCATCGTTATACCATACCCGGAGAGGTGCAGATAAAGCCCCCGACATTTTCTAACGCCCCACGATTATCGGCTCTCAGAGTTGCCCGCCAGTCCCTGGCGGATACGCCCCCTGTATTAGCAACTGCGGTGGCCAGCCGACCGGCTGCGCCGCCCGAGGGGCTGCTATGAACGCTACAATATATCATCGGGAAAACATGACAGTGGCATTGCCAGCGGCTCCCGGAACCGTTGGTGGCGGGAAGTCCCCCTCCGTGGACAGCCTCGCCTGCCGACTGTTCACCAGGCTCTTCCAATTCAAGGTGAACACAGATGCCTACAGATTCGCGTCGGCGTTCCGATTGGCGATGGTATCGGTCAAAGGGCTGGCCCATGCTCATGTCGGCGGTGGGCCTGGTGTGGTTTACCGCGTGGGGTGTCAACTCGGGACATGGTGCCGATGGAGGCAGATCGATCGCCCCGGCAGAGATGAGTCAGCGCGTTGACCAACGGATCGAGGAACATCTGCGAGAGATCGGGTGGCAGGCGGCTGGACCCTGCAGCGATGCCGAGTTCATTCGCCGCGCCTATCTGGATTTGACGGGGCGACCGCCCACTGCCGGGCAAGTTGTGCGGTTCATCGACGACCCATCGGCCGACAAACGGCAGGAATTGGTCTCGCGATTGCTGCGCAGCCCGCTGCACGCTGAACACCTTGCGCAACAATGGGCCGAATGGCTGTTGCCGGAAGCCGACAATCCGTTTCAGCCGGATGGGCGGAACGGATTGCGGAACTGGTTGCGGCAACGGTTTGCTGAGAATCTACGTTACGATCGCCTGGTTGCCGATCTGATGGTTTCGACCGGGCCGGCCCAAACGGGCCCCACCGCGTTCTTTCTGGAGTTGGGGGTCCAGCCGGAGAAAATCGCTGCCCGCACCTCGCGCGTCTTCTTGGGCATTCAGCTCGATTGTGCCCAGTGCCACGACCATCCGTTCGATACGTGGACTCAACGGGACTTTTGGGGCTTTGCTGCCTACTTCGCTCAAATCGAGAATTCTGCGGGAGAGATGAACCCGTTGGGCGGAAGCCTGATCGAACGTGGGATGGGAGACGTACGTTTGATGGGAACGGATGAAATCGTCCCGCCCAAACCGCTGCTGGCCGCTGGGGTTAGCGGACTGGAGGGCGGAACGCGCCGCCAGCAATTGACTCTTTGGATGTGTGCTCCCGAGAATCCGCTGCTGGCCCGGGCTGCCGTGAATCGCGTTTGGTCGCTCCTGTTCGGGCGAGGTCTGATCGAACCGGTCGATGACATGAGTTCGTTGGATGCGGCGTCGCACCCGGAGTTGCTGCTGGAGTTGAGCCAGTACTTTGCCGACACCGGATACGATCTGCGCAACCTGTTCGCCGTCTTAACGAACACCCGCCTGTACAGCCGCGCCAACCGGCATCCTGCCGGTCCCGTTCCGCCGGCCAGCTACGCGGCCATGCCGCTCAAACCGCTGACAAACCGACAGATGGCTGCCAGTTTGATGCAAGTGGCCCGCATGGTGGCACCGCCGGGACAGGATGCATTGGGTGACTTGTCCTCTCAGTTGGGGCAGTTGCGCGGCGATGCATCGGAAGCTAAGCTGGGAATCGTGTCGGCCCTGGTGACGTTGCACGGACAGACCGCCGAGTCCATCACCAGCGAGAAATCCAGTCGATTGGTGATGGCGCTCAATGCACCGCACATGGACTTGCACAAACAGATTCGCTGGTTGTTCCTGGCGACAGTCAATCGGCCACCAACTGACGAGGAAATGCAGGCCTTGTCGGGCGCTGTGCAGGAGGCCGCGGAGGGCCGGAGTGGCACCAGTTCCGACGAGCAACCCGCCACAGGTGAGAGTGGGTCAAGCCCTCCGCAGGGGCCTGATACGACCTGGCAATCGGATCTGCTTTGGGCCTTGTTGAACTCCACGGAATTCGCCATGACTCCTTGACGGGATGCAAATGACTTGTAAACGGCACATCGGGATGACACCTTTGGCACTCCGCCCCCGCACCGCCTCATGGTTGCGGCCGGTCGCACGCGTTGCCCTGCTGTTCGGCTTGATTTGTGGAGCGACGGCAAGCTCGGTCGCGACGTGCCGCGCCGCCGACTTTCGCCAGGCCCGCCAACTCTACTTTCAGGGCGATTTGGATGCCTGCATCGAAATGACCCAGGCCGAGGTGGACAACGGGATTTGGAACGACTCCTGGTCTCGTTTGCTGATCCGCTGCCTACTCGATCAAGGACGCTACGACGAAGCCCGCCGCGCATACGAGGCGGTCGAATCGAAGTTCACCAGCAGCATTCCCCTGCGGATCCTGGGAGCGGAGGCCTATCGGTTCTGCGGTCAATCCGATCGAGCCAATCGCTTGCTGGATGCCATCCCCGAATTGGTCCGGACGGCGCCCTGGCGGTATTCCGATCGCGACAACCTGCTGGCGATCGGCAAGTACCTGTTGTCGGAGGGCGTCGATGCCCGGGAGGTGTTGACCGGATTTTACGATCGCGTTTTGCGCATCGACGATGAATTCGTCGACGGCCACCTGGCTATTGCCGAGCTGGCCATTGAAAAAGCGGATTATCAGGAGGCGGTTCGCGCGCTGGAGCGAGCGGTGGAATTGCGTCCCGAGGACCCGTACATCCACTACTTGTTGGCCGTGGCCTGGGCGCCGTCCGATGCAGAAAAAGCGACGCAGTACTTGAACGAAGCGTTCCGCCGCAACCCGTTCCACGTCGACAGCCTGTTGATGGAGGCCGGCGAGTTGATCGATAGCGAGCAATACGATCGGGCCGAGGATGTCTTGCAACAAGTTCGTCAGGTCAATCCGCACCATCCCAAGGCCTGGGCATTGAAGGCGGCGATCGCGCATCTGCAAGGGCACTACGAAGAGGAAGGCAAATCCCGCGCCCGCGCCCTCCAGCATTGGGATTTGAACCCCGAGGTCGATTATCTCATCGGGACAACCCTGTCCAAGCACTATCGCTTCGCAGAGGGCATTCAATACCAGCGGCGGGCCCTACGGATGGACCCCGATTACTCGCCCGCAAAATTCCAGTTGGCTCAGGACCTGCTTCGGACCGGGCGAGAGGACGAGGGGTGGACGATCGTCGACCAGGTGGCATCGGCCGACAAGTACAATGTGGTGGCTTACAACCTCAGCACACTCCGCCAGCGACTGGAACAGTTCGTTACGCTCGAGGCACCTGGCCTGGTAGTGCGGATGGATGCCAACGAGGCCAGTATTTACGGCCCGCGGGTGTTGGAACTGTTGACCGAAGCCCGGGAAACCTTGTCCCAGAAGTACGCCTTCGAGCCCCGCCCTCCGGTGACCGTGGAGATCTTCCCGCAACAGAGTGATTTCGCCATTCGCACATTCGGGCTGCCCGGCGGTGCGGGATATCTGGGCGTCTGCTTCGGCAGTCTGATTACCGCGAACAGCCCTGCCTCCCAGGGAGAATCGCCGGCGAATTGGGAGAGCGTGTTGTGGCACGAGTTCTGCCACGTGGTCACGCTGCAGAAAACGAACAATCGTATGCCTCGCTGGTTGAGCGAAGGTATATCGGTTTACGAGGAAATGCAGCGCGATCCGACGTGGGGCCAGCCGCTGAGCCCAACCTACAAACGCATGCTGCTAGGTGACGATTTTGTACCACTATCCCAGCTCAGCGGTGCATTCCTGCATCCGCCCAGCCCGCTGCATATCGAGTTCGCCTACTTCGAATCGGCACTGGCGGTCGAGTACCTCATCGACATGCACGGGTTACCCCGTCTGCTGAAATTACTGGAGGACTTGGGACTCGGCATGACGATTGAAGAGGCATTCCAGCAACGATATGGGGCCATCGCCATTCTCGATCAGGAGTTCGAGCAATTCGTTCGACACCGCGCGGAAGCCTATCTGCCGCAAACCGACTTCGATCGGACCGGTCTGCCCGACTCGACCGAGGTAGACGTCCTGCGGGATTGGACTGCGGAGCATCCCAACAACTACCACGGCTGGCGACGTCTGAGCGAGTTGTTGATCGCCGCCGAGCAGTGGCACGATGCCTTGGATACGACGCGCCGCATGCTGGAACTCTACCCCGACGACACATCGGCCGGCGGGGGATTGGAATTGAGGGCCACGGCAGCCAGGAAACTGGCGGACACGGATTTGGAACACCAGACATTGGAACGTCTGGTCAATGCATCGGCCGATAACGTGGCAGCCCTCACGCGATTAATCGAATTGGATCGCGCTGCGGGGCAATACGATGCGTTAGAGAAGCACGCGCGCAAGCTGTTGGCCGTGCAGCCGCTGGTCCCCACCGGCCACGAGGCTCTGGTCGAGGCAGCCCGAGCCCGCGGCGACCTGTCGATAACCGTGCCGGCACTGCGAGCTTTGATGGCCATGGACCCGATCGATCCGTCCGCCATTCAACACCAGTTGGCCCAAGCACTTCTGGCCAACGGAGACCTGAGCGCGGCTCGCCGTGAGATTCTGTCCGTCCTGGAAGCGACTCCTCGTTATCGTGATGCACAGAGGTTGCTGGTGACCATCCATCGCCAGATCGAGCTGTCTCGAGAGGAACCTCCCTCCCCCGACAATATGGAATCGTGGTGGCGGGCAAGAGCCGCAGGGGGTGCCGAGTAACCGCGGAGCGCATGCAAAACGCCGCGACGGATGGGATCCGCCGCGGCGTTGATGTTGATTACCGATGTCCGTGCGCGGGCCGTACTGCGTCGGTCTCATTCGCCCTGGCACATGCGAGCCAGGGAAATGGACCAACGCTAGAATCCTTGGGGCTGTCCACTACCGGCCTTGGCTGCTGTGCCGATGGTACGCAACACGCCTTCGTCGATCGACAAGCGGTAAACTCCGCCCCGCGTGATCAGCCGCGCGGAGATCGATATGGTGTCATTGCCTTGCGATTGCGAGGCCACATCGGCTGCTTGCTCGATAATCGGATTCGGTGCCACGGCACTGGCGAATTGCAGAATGGGCTGCAGACGCACAACGCTATCGAACGGCACGGCCGGTTCGGGCTGGGCATTGTTCAGATTATCGATGGCCTGCCGGGCAGCAGCGTCTCCCGTCGGGTCCAGCACTACCAGGTATCCCTTGTCGGCCGTCCCAAGAATGATCGTCAGGTTGTCTCCCAACGCGGCGCGTGCGGCCGGGTCGGCGATCTTGATGGGACCGGAAATCCGGTGCAACTGATAACCACCGTACGAGTCGTAGTCGAATTCGACTTTGACGTCTCGATTGCTGGGCGGCACTTTGTCGATGGCTTCCTTGAACGCTGCGGCCAGTGCGTGGCCGTCGGCCAGACGGCCGCCCAGCAAGACACGCAGGGTATTGTCCGCCAGGCTGACCGAACCAGCCCCCTCGAAGACGCCCTCGTCGATGGTCTTCTCCATGACGTCAGCGATGCTGTCGAGCAACCCCTCGAGGACGGCGACGGCTGGTTCGGGCACATCCCCCGAATTCTCGATTTGCTGCTGGATTTGCTGCATCGAACTGCGCAAGTTGTTCTTGGCGACCGCCTTGTCGGTGGGATCATTGATCACCGAAGCATAGCGAAATTCGAGAGCGGCATCCGGCAGGACGAACTTGCCGTACCGCGTCGTCAGACTCTTGGCGTCCTCGCATTGCTGGGCCAACTTGGAACCGGCCACGAATTGTGCCGCGGCATCCAAATAAGTTTTGCGAGCCGTCGAGTCGACTTTCCATCCCAGGATGAACTGCTCGGTGTCCCGGATCAGCTCCTCGATCTGCTTGAGGGAAGCCTCACCCATTTCTCGTGCCGATTCGGCTTCCTCGGGACTCTGGTTGGCTTGTGCGGCGACGCTGCGTTCGAACCCGATACGGATCTGCTCGGTCGCCATCGATTTCATCTCGGCCGGCAGTGCCTGGACGTTCAAACGCACGGCCAGATCATACCGCTGGGGCAAATCGCCCAGCAAACGTTCTGGATCAGCCGGCACATTCGCTAGGGCGTCTTCGGTTTGGGCAATGAACATCCAATTGCCTGCATGTTTGGCATAAACGACTTGCCCCCCCGTGTCGATCTCGAACAATCCATCGCCCAGGTCGTCCGGTTCGATTCCTGCCCCAGCCAAGGCACCGAAAAACTGGTCCCGATCGACCATGGGCAGGAAGATCATGGCGGTGGGTATGCCATCCTGCAACGTAACCAACGCCCCCAGCGGCTTGGAGCGGTCCAGCCCCTGCGAATACTGATTGGCCATGATGGTGACCAGGCCGCTCATCTCCGGTACGTTGCATGCCCGCAACATGTAACTGGTGTTGTTCAAGACGCCATCGAGCGGAGCGATGGAGATCAACGCCACCGGCTGATTCGACTGTTGTGCCTGGGCCTGCGGCACCAGGGAGACGCACATCAGCGCCCCGGCGAGAAGCACACCCAGCGGTTTTCTGACTCTAGTTTGCATTAACATCCTCCTGGAAAAATGGTCAGCCTTGATTGGGATGCGGAATACGCTCCGCTCCGACACAACCGGCTGAGAGTGAAATCTGAAATTCTTTTTCGGGACGTGCTCGCGCAGGTCATTTCGATGGCGGTGGCCCGCCGGCGGATGAGGCCGTGCGTCGCGCTGAGGCAGAGTAGCTGAAGCGTGTCGCGACCCCGGGCAGTTTTCTCAGGGTCTTGGTTACCAGAGTAACTCCAGCGACGAACCGTTGGCAGAACGTCCGCTCGTTCGCCTCGAACGGGATTGCGGACGATGGGAGCATAACGCCCGCAGCAATTATCGCTCGCGGTACGTTATCCTGCCCTTGGTCAAGTCATAGGGAGACAATTCCACGCGTACTTTGTCGCCGGGAACGATGCGGATAAAGTTCTTTCGCATGCGTCCAGCCACATGGGCCAACACCTCGGTACCGGTTTCCAACTGTACCTTGAACCGGGTGTTGGCTAACGCCTGGGTCACGGTGCCTTCCACTTCAAATGCTTCGTCTTTTTTCGCCATAAACGCTCCTGAACTTCCGAGACACGACTAGACTCAATTTGGATTTACCCACACAACACCGCCCAAGCTCTCCCAGGGCTCCCGCCAGCCGCGGATGCGGGCCCGCACCATGGGTTGTACGGTGTACGATCTCGCGATGTTGGGTGATGATAGATTTTCCCGCTATTGTACAGATTTCTGACCACATGTCTCTATTCGGTTATACCCGATGGTTCTTAGCAAAGTCAGCCCTGACGCCTCCGATTCCTCGCTGCCGAACGGGGCAAACGGGGATGCACAGTTCCTGTTCTGCATATGCCAACAGGGCACGGAAACAGTCGTCAAATCTGCTGCGATGGCCCCGTCACTTGGTTTTCGCCTGGCATTTTCGCGTCCCGGCTTGCTGACGTTCAAACTGCCGCCATCGGCAGAGCGGTCGACGCCCAACGTTGCGGCACATCGAATCCCCAGCTCCGTCCGCTGGGCTGTCCGCCTGGCCGGATACAGTTTGGGACAGATTCAGGGAACTGACGCACGAGAAATGGCGGGGCGAGTTGCCAATTTGGCAGGCAGCGGTTGGGATGCCGTCCACGTATTTCCCCGCGATCGGGCGCTACCGGGTTTCCGGAATTTTGAGCCTGGCCCTGACGTCCTTTCACACGCCATCGCAGATCAACTGCGACCACATTTCCCCGGGATTCCCTGCGGAGAAGGACCGGCATCCATGGGAAATCGAGTGTTGGATATCGTGCTGATCGAGCCCCACCATTGGCTTGTCGGTTGGCACACGGCCGATCGGCTGGAAGCGACCTGGCCGGGCGGTGTGTTTCCCTGTCGCCCACCGGCCGACATGATCAGCCGGGCGTACTTGAAGATGGCCGAGGCGGTGGCCTGGAGCCGGTTGCCGATGCGGCCGGGTGACCGCATCGTGGAGATCGGTAGTGCGCCTGGGGGAGCGGCCCAACGCCTGGTTGAAACCGGCCTGCAGGTGGTCGGCATCGATCCGGCGGAAATGGATCCGCTGATCCTGGGGCACCCCGGTTTCGAGCACTGGCGCGGTAAATCGTCGGCCATCAAGCGCCGCCGGTACGCCCAATTCCGTTGGTTGGCCGCCGACATGAATGTCGCGCCGAACTACACGCTCGACGCCGTCGGCGATATCGTCCAGTACCCGACCAGCCAGTTCCAAGGCCTGATCCTGACCTTGAAACTCTCTTCTTATGACTTGGCGCAACATTTCGATGCCTACCGGGCCCGCGTCCATGAGTGGGGTTTCCGCCGGGTCGACATCCGTCAGCTCGCGTTCAACCGACGCGAAGTATGCCTGGTCGCCGAACGGTGAATCCGCAGCGATCGCCAAAGACCTACGGGGCTGCTGCCGGCCGATCGGCAGCGGGCAATGCTTGAAACCGAAAATTGCGGAACCGGACTTCCATCGGCTCACCGGCATGCAATTGCAAAGCGAAAATCCCCCGCCGACTTCCTGCGGGATCGGTCAGATCTACGCAGAGTTGACCGTTGATCCAAGTGCGGATGCGGGGGCCGACGGCCTCGATCGTATACTCGTTCCATTGGCCGGGACGCACGTGGGCCTCGCCGCTGGCTTTCCACAACAGCCCACGCCCGTGCTCTTCATACAACTTACCCCACCAACCGGGGCCGATGTCCGCCTGGTACCCTTCGACGGCCCCGTCGGGGCGCACTCGGCTGCGGAACTGGATCCCGCTATTGCCTCGGTCGTCGATCAACCGCACGTCGACGGACAAGCGAAAATTGGCAGCTTCTACCTCCCCAACCAAGAACTCATTGTTTGGCAAACCGGGGCTGCGCCCCACGATCTCCCCCTTCTCGACGGTCCACAGCGCCGGGTTGCCATGCCAACCTTGCAAGTTCTGCCCATTGAACAGCGTCGCGTCGCTGCCCGGTACGGCCAGCAGCGGTACCTGCTCAGTGCCGCGCAGATAGTGGATCAAGGATCGGATCTCATGATCGCTAAAGGGCTGCAGTTGATTGTCTGGCATCATCGACGTGGGACTGGTCTTCCGCTGGACGATTTCAGAACGAGGAAGGACGATGCGCGATTCCGCGGATTGCAGCACGACCGCATGGCTCGTCTCTTCCTGCAACAAGCCGGTGACCACCTGACCATCTTCGGTCAGGATGATTTCGGGACGATATTCCTTAGCCATTACGGCGCTAGGATCGACGATGTTTTCCAGCAAATAATCCAGGTTTGAGCGATTGGAGCCCGTCAGGTCCGGTCCGATGTGCTGTCCCACGCCGTATAGAACGTGGCAGCGACCGCATGTCTGGGCAAACAGCGTTCGACCCAAAGCCGGATCGGGGTCGGGCAGATCCGTTCGACCAACCAACTCCTTGTAATGGTCGATCAAGGCCTTCTTCTCCTTTGAACTCCGCTGCAGGGTGCCCCAGGCTTTCTCCAACCGTGCGGTCAGCCTGGCATCCCCCAAGTATTCGATCCGCCGCGCCAGGTCCGCGGACACATCGCGCGATGGTATGTGCCCGGACTCGATGGCGGCGACCAGGCGGCTGGCCCAACTCGGGCGGGAGGCCAGAGCAGCCAGCGCAGCGCGCCGCGCATCGGTCCCCCAACTCTCATACCGCTGCAAGACGATATCTGGAAAGTCCTGCGCATCGAGTTGTCCCAATCCCTGAACGAGGGCCGGCAGCAACTCGTCCGGAGTCCCAGGCTCTCCGAGCAGTGCGGTGATTGTCTCCGCCAGGCCCTCTGGTCGACTGACCAACAACGCCTCCAAGGCCTGCCGTCGATCCGCTGCAGGGGCCTGCCGATCTTGCAGCGTTTGCAGCAGGATCTGCTGTGCGTCGACATCGCCAAATCGGCTGGCCAACATAGCGGCTTTCCGCCGCACGCTGCCATCATCGCTGTTGGCCAATTTGTCGTAGACCGAGGCCCAGGTCGAGGGTGCCGGGACCGAGCGGCGACCGGTCAGGGCAGCCAGGATGGCATCCAGAAACGTATGCTGCAAGTGCGGTGAATCCGCTTGCCCCAGGGCGCGAACCAACCGCTGCAGCGCGGCATCTGAACCGCCTGCCGCCACCCTTCGCAACATGAACGATCGCAGTATCGGAATCGACTGGCCGGCCTGCATGCCCAGTGCCAAGGCGCGATCGCCATCGACGTCTGCCAACGGCTCCATGGCATACCACATCATCAGGGGCAGGTTATGATCGGCCGCGTCCTGGGGGTGCTGCACCAACGCGGCCAACAAGTTCCACCGCTGGGCTGGCGGAATCCGACCTGCCACCGACGCCAGGCTCAATCGCACGATGGGCGATGGATCGTGTTGGGCCATGTTCGTCCAGACATCGATCCACGGCTCCACCTCCGAGTCGGCCGACTGCATCGCCAGCCGCACGGCCCAACTGCGAACATGCGGATTCGCATCCTCCATCAGCCGCCGCAGCATTGACGCATCGAGTAGGCCGATGCCGTGCAGCGCCCACATACCGCGCAGGCGCCGCGTCGGGTCCGCGTGCTGCCGCGCGATGTCCCGCAACCGATCCGCGGCCTGTTGCGCCACGCCCCCTTGGCCGGCCCGCTCCTGCAACAGGCGTCGTGCATGCCGGACATACCAGTCGTTTTCCGCCAGGCACAATTCGGCCAATTCCAGGTCGGACAGGGCCGCCAGGTCAACCGACGCCACTTCCTGCCCTGCGGTTCCCGTATAGTTGATCTTGTAGATACGACCGTTGCTGCGGTCATGGATTTCGACCTCCGGCCGGTGGCACGCTTGCATGTCATACCAGTCGATCATGTACACGTTTCCATCCGGCCCGTAGCGCAGATTGAGAATCTGAGAGGCCATGTCACCGGTCAACAGGAAATCCGGGCCATGGGTACCGACGTATCCTGAACCACTGGCTTCGAGCAAGTCCATGTTCAAACGCTGGCCGTGGATATTGTTCATCAGCAAGGCACCGCGGTACTTCGCCGG
Source organism: Planctomycetota bacterium (assembly GCA_003695565.1). Classification (GTDB taxonomy): domain Bacteria; phylum Planctomycetota; class Planctomycetia; order Pirellulales; family Pirellulaceae; genus Aureliella. The sequence continues at coordinate 21,112 of RFIQ01000096.1, forward strand.
CCATGTCCCGCCCAGGTAGACCATGGCCCCGGCGTGCGCATGACCACCACCGGCGGCGTCCGACTTGCCGTTGCCGCTGTGCGGCGTGGCGCCCAGGTAGTGCAAATGGTCGGCAATCGTCTTAATATCGTCGTAGGTGAACGGATTGAAATGTTGTCCGGCCTGCCGTTGGTAACGGCCTGCGGGGATGATGTGGTACAAGTGCGGGATGACGCACGCCGTCGCAAACGCGTCTCCTACCTCGTTAAAGTCGATTCCCCAGGGATTGCTGGTGCCATGGGCGAAGACCTCGAATCGATGATCGATGGGGTGATATCGCCAGATGGCTGCGTTCAGGGGTACGCGATCTTCCTCGGGCGTGCCAGGTTTGCCCACTCGCGAATGCGTGAACACGCCATGGCAACCGTACAACCATCCATCGGGTCCCCAGCAAAATGCATTCAACGTTTCATGCGTGTCCTGGTACCCCCATCCATCCAACAGGATCTGCGGCTGGCCGTCGGGCACATCGTCCCCATCGCGATCGGGGATGAACATCAGGTAGGGAGCCGCGCCCACCCACACCCCACCGAATCCGACCTCCAGCCCGCTGACCAGATTCAACCCTTCGTAAAAAACCGTGCGGCGGTCGAAACGGTCGTCGCCGTCGGAATCTTCGAAAACCAGGATCCGATCGCGTCCTCGGTCTCCCGAGGCCCGACGGGGATATTCGTAGGCTTCGGCAACCCACATCCGGCCACGATCATCCAGGGCCATGGCAATTGGTTGCCGTACGTCGGGCTCAGCCGCGCAGACCTTGACCTCGAAACCGTCCGGCACGCGCATGGCCGCCGCTGCAGCGTCGGCAGACAACCCGCGATGCGGGTAAGCATCGTCGACCAGTGGGATTGCGGTAGGAGTTACCGGGCCCGGGCGTCGAGCATGAAATCGAAAATGATCGAAATTGATATGCCCCCAGCCTCCGGAGCTGGCATCGACCAGGCGGATGACCATCTCCCGCCCCTCGATCCGCCGTAAATCGACTACCTTGCGCTGCAATTCCTCGGTGTTGCTGCCAGTGACAACGTACAAAGGTTCTTCGTCGCCGACTGCCACCAACTCCACGCGGGTCCCGGCACCGCTGCCCCCTCCGACGTAAAATGATGCAAAACGGTGGGTCACGCGGAAGGGAATCGAAGTCAAAGTACCCTGCGGTTGGTCTCCCTTCACTTCGAAACCGCCAATCCAGTACCTGCCCACGTGGCGGCTGCGCATGTCGGAACGCCGTAGGGCGACGGTGTCCCCAGCGATGGGTTGGCCATCAAATGCGTCGCCGGTGGCGGTCCAGTCCCGTAAGTCACCCGTTTCGAAATCGAGGTTGATTGCCCGTCCTTCGGCTGTGCGGGGAAGAATTTCGTCGTTTGCCGGGTCGGGGAAGGATCCTCCAGCCGGACGAAACCGCAGATAATCCAGGCCGAACATATATGCCGGCACAGCCCGTGGATTGGCACCAACGATTTCGACGACCAGGCGGTGCCGCCCGGGGGGCAGGGAAACGGGAAAATCCAGGGCACCGCTCGACACAACCTCCGGTTCGTACAAATCGATCGGGGCTGCCAAAGGGTGGCCATCGATGGACAGGGCCACGATCCCGTAATCGCGAGCACAGGTCAGCCCCAGTTCGACCGCTTCGACCGGTTGTAAGCAATCCAGCTCCAGTTCCAATCGATCTCCCGGTTTCGCTCCTCGCCACCATAATTGGCTGTTTCCGCTCCAGCGGTCGGCAGCAAAGCCACCCATCGGCTGCGGACCAGCCGTTCCCGCAGTGGTTGTGGCATTCAATTGTTCTCCCTCGATCGCTTGGGGAACACGACCATCGGCGTCCAGAGCCAATCGGCCGCCCCGCAATCGGATGGACATATCGGCTGGCGGCAACCGCTCCCCGTCATACGGTTTGGGCAACCAGTCCGCCAGTTCTTCCTGGCTTACCAACCGCCGCCGTTGCAGGTGCACGTTTCCGCCCAGCATGCCTCCAGTGGCCACGTCCAACCTCCCGTCCCCATCGATGTCGGCCACCGTGACCTGGCGGCCGATGCCGGTTTCCCCGTTAATCAAAAAAGGCAGCCAATCGACTCCCGACGGTGTCCGCACCAATTTGAACCAATACACAACCGCACCAGCATCCCACATCGGGCTCTGGCGGTGATGGGACCAATAGGTCTTACCCGTCACGATATCCGGCAAACCATCGCTGTCGATGTCGGCCACGGCCACCGAATGCATCTCGGTGAATAGGACGCCGTATCGGTTGTGCGACGGGGGGCTCCCCACGATCGGATGGCGCTCGAACTGGTCCTCGGCGAGTTGCTCGTACCACGACAAACCGAAATCGTGAGCGGCTTCGCTGGTAATCACGTCCGCGTCGCCGTCGCCGTCCACGTCGCAAACATGCATGTCGGCACCGCCGTAGGCGTTGGAAAACTCGACCTGGTGCAACCGCCAGCGACGGTTGCCGGCTGCGGTGTCCGGTTGTTCCAACCAGCCCTTGGCCATCAAGATGTCCGGCCGTCCATCACCGTTGATATCACCGACGCCCAGTCCATGTCCGAATCTGGGCGGCGCAATCTTTTCCGACACCGGATGGAATTCCCACGCACTCCAGGGA
>RFIQ01000097.1 GCA_003695565.1 Planctomycetota bacterium
ATCTGACGCAGGATCTGCTGACGCCGGACTCCGTGCTGCAACCAGTTTTCCAACCCATGCGGCCGGCCGGCCGGATCGAACCACACGTCCAGCCTGTATGGGTCGCGGTGGGCCAAAATCCGCTCCAGCGGATCGACCGGGGGGGGCGTCCGGTCGATCTGGGCCGAACCCACTCCCAAATTCTCCAGCCAGTGCAGACCGGAGATCGCAGGGGCCAGCACGTCGATATCGCCATCTCCATCCAGATCGACACACGTGGAATCGACATCGATGCCGCAGGTTCCTCCGCTGCTGATGCAATGGTCGCGCCAGGTACGCGTCTGGGCATCGAAACCATACCACCAGACGCTGAGCGGATCATTTTCTCCCGGATCCCGGCCGCCGTGTCCCTGATAACGTTTGCCTGCGACCAGATCCTCTGTCCCGTCACCGTCGATGTCCGCTTGCATCAGGGTGTGTGCGTTGGACCACCGCGCGTCGATGGTATGGTGTCGCCATGGGCCGGTATCGATACTCCGTCGAACATATTCCAGCAGGTCCGGGTCGAGCTCCTCGGCGGTGGTCTCCCAACTCACGGAGGAAGCGCCTGCGGGCAGACGCTCGGACCAGTACAAACCCAAGTGATGGCCGCGCCCCCAGACCAGATCCTGGTCCCCGTCCCCGTCCACGTCGCGGCAGAGAATGGGAATGCCGCAATCGCGCGCCAAACGAAAATCGGCATGAAAGACCCAACGCTGGCGGCGGGGATCCTCGGGTCCCTCCGCCCATCCCCGCGGGCCGATGATGTCCAGTCGTCCATCGCCATTCAGATCGCCGTATCCGATCCCATGCCCCGCCAAGACTTCGGGCAGGGGATGCCGAAGCCAGCGAACGCCAGTGGCAGCATCCGCATCGGGTACCACTTCGTACCAGGCGGCGAAGTCCGTACCGTTGGGCAACACGTCCAACATGCCGTCGCCGTCGATATCGACCAATCGTCCCGTCTCGCTATGCCCCGGGCGATCGATGACGATCTTGTCCCAGATTCGACCGGCCGCCGTTGGCCCGGGATTGCGCGACCAGTACAAACTGCTGCTGCGGTAGTTGACGCTGATGATGTCCAGGTCCCCGTCACGATCGACATCCAATGCCAGGTTGGAATAATCGTCAAATCGACCGCGAATCTGCTCGATATCTCGGATGCGACGGGGTGTCCAATCTGGAGCTGCATACCAGTAGGCGCCGCACACGATGTCCAATCGACCGTCCTGATTGACATCGAAGGCGGTGGCAGAACTGAACTGCGAATCGGGATTGACCAAATGCACGCGAAAAGCCGGGGGTTGTGCTCCTGTCGCCCTAGCCATCCCGATCGCGAAGGCCATTGCTAGCAAACCAATGCGCGCGACTGGCATAATGGAATCCTCGAAGTGTTGGCGGGAGGCGATGGAACCTGTACGACGGGTGGATCAGTCCCAGCGTGGAGTTTCTTGATACACCGGTCAGTGCTCTATTCTAGTGAAGTCAGAAATCCGCCCGCTACCACGGACAAGAGGATGGGCGAGAAACATCGGGGGTGCGGGGGCCGGTTTCTGCTCTTGTGAGTGCAATGCAAAATGGCGTAGGATGCCCGGCAAACAGGCAGGCATCCATGCGGATGGCAGGGATTGGCCAAGGCGCGCCGGTGAGGATTCAGGTTCAGGAGGACCATAGATGTATTCGCGTATCTCGATCGTTCTTGTTGGGCTCTGGATAGGGCTGGGGATAGCGTTACCGGCGATCGGCCAGCAGCCTGGGCCGTCGTCGGCAGCCAGCCCATCTCCGATGGAGAAATTCCCCAAGATCGTGGCGGTAGTCAATGGGCAAACCATCACGCGCGACCGGTTGGCCCAAGAGGTGATGAAGCGGTATGGCACGATCGTCCTGGATAATCTGCTGAACAAGCACTTGATCCTTCAGGCATGTCAGGCTCAAGGGATCAGCATTACCCAGGCCGATGTCAACGACGAGATCGCTCGTGTGGCTGGCAAGGTCGGTTTGAATACGAAGCTGTTCCTGGAAACGTTGGAAAAGGAACGGGATATTAGTCCCGAGCAGTATGCCAGTGAGATCGTGTGGCCCATGCTGGCCCTCCGCGAGTTGGCGGCCGACAAGATCCAGGTGACCGATGAAGAGATCGACCAGATTATCCAGAGCGAGTACGGGCCCAAGGTGCAGGTGCGGATGATCGCGGTTTCCCAGCGCGAGCGGGCCGAACAGTTGCACGCACAAGCCTTGCAAGCACCAGAGACGTTTCGCCGCCTGGCCAAGGAGCACAGCGAGGACGCACCCAGCGCGGCCGTAGAAGGCTTGTTACCACCGATTCGCCGGTACAGCGGCGATGATGTGCTGGAGCGGATCGCGTTTCAGTTGCAACCGGGTGAGATTTCGCCGATTTTTCAAGTCGGTGAAATGCACGTGATGCTCCAATGCGTCCGCCATCTGGACGCCTCGATGCCCTCCGCTGAATTGCTGCCCTTGATTCGCCAACGCATCGCCGATCAGCTCCGCGACGCCAGGTTGGCGCAAGCGGCGGAAGGGATTTTTCAGAACCTGCAGGCCAACAGTCAGGTGTCGGTGGTAATGGGTAATCCAGAGCTGGAAAAACAGTATCCGGGTGTGGCGGCGTTCATCAATCGCCAACCGGTGCCAATGGATCACCTGGCCGCCGAATGCATTGCCCGTCACGGTAAAGAGATTCTTCGCGGGGAGATCAGTCGCCTCCTGCTGACGTCTGCCTTGAAGCAAGCTGGTAAACAGGTCACCCAAGCGGATATTGATGCCGAGATTGCTCAAGCCGCCGACTTGGCCGGCTACATCCGACCGGATGGAACTCCGGATGTCGACGGTTGGTTGGAGAGCATCCAGCGTGAGGAAGGGGCTACGGTCGATCTGTACATCTCCGATGCCGTTTGGCCCAGCGTGGCACTCAAGAAACTGGTCGAGGACCAGGTGGTCGTCACTGACGAGGACATGCAGAAGGGCTTCATCTCCAACTATGGGCCACGGGCCGAGGTGCTGGCCATCGTCTGCAGCAATCAGCGGACGGCACAGGACGTATTTCGGGAAGCCCGCCAGAACTTGAACGAACAAGCATTCGGGGAGCTGGCGGCCAAGTACTCGGTCGAGCCCGTGTCGCGGTCCAACTTTGGCAAGATTCCGCCCATCCGTCGTTACAGCGGGCGGCCCGTGCTGGAAGAGGCGGCCTTTTCCTTGCAACCCGGTGAGATGTCCGGTGTGCTCGCCTGGGGCGACCAGTTTGCGATTCTTTACAAACAGGGTGAAACGCGGCCGATCGTCGATGATATCAACGCCGTGCGCGAAGAATTGTATGCCGAGCTGTTCGAGAAGAAATTGCGGGTGGCAATGCACCAGAAGCTGGACCAGTTGCTGCGGGATTCCCAGATCGACAATTACCTGGAAGGGACCACCCAGGCTGGCAAAGTCGCCACCGCCGCGGCGGCTCAGCCCACGCGGTAGCCGGTCGTCGAGTCTCCTCGGGCTGCCCTGGAAGAAAACGTAGGTACCGATGGACGCACAACAGTTGCGCGAACTTCAGGCTCCCTTGAAATCGCGGTATCGCCAGGATCCGGCTGCGGCCCGAGTTCGCCTGCACGCTACCGGCCAGATCGACGCACAAGCCCTGGTGTGCACCGTCCCGACTTTGGCCGGCGATGTCCGGGCCGGGCTGCATCCGGCAGCCGGCGGTTCGGGCCGCGAGGCCTGCTCGGCGGAGATGTTGTTGCAATCCCTGGCGGCCTGCAGCGGTGTGACGATGGCCGCCGTGGCAACCGCGATGGGAATTGAACTCCAGCGAGCAGAAGTGCGTGTGGAAGGCGAAATGGATTTTCGCGGGACCCTGGGGATCGAACGCCAGGTCCCCGTCGGTTTGACCGATGTCTGGTTGGAGTTCGACCTGGACAGTCCCGCCGACGATGCGGCGCTGGAGCGTCTGGTCGAGCTGACCGAGCGGTACTGTGTGGTCCTGCAGACCCTGCTGCAAGGAACAAGTGTCCGGTGTCGATGGAGCCGGTCGCGCTAGGGGGTGCCGAGTGACGACCCGGGCGTGGGCCGCTTGGTGATTCTGCCGCGATCCGCGGCCGGCGCGTCGACCTGTCCGGCGAAACCGCTCGCGCACGAAATTCTTTTGCAAGGGCATCGCGCGCGGCTCAAAGAATTTGCAATTGGACCAGCGCCGGATGTGCGGATTGGGCTGGCTTCTCCGGCCGTTTTCCGCTTCTGAAATCGGTAAATCGACTAGCCGTTCTGCTGGTTGCAGAGCACAATAAACACCCGGGCCCGTGCCTGAATCTGTTGAAAGATCCTTTAACCCATTGCAACTGCCGTGTCGTTAGACCATCCTCCTGCGGAACCCTTCCGGGTCGAGTACGCATCGCGAGTCCACCGTTTGCCGCCCTACCTGTTCGGGCGTATTAACAATACGTTGTATCAGAAGCGGCGGGCTGGCCACGATGTGATCGATTTGGGGATGGGCAATCCATCGGATCCCCCGGAGCGGATCGTGATGGAGAAAATGGCCGAGGCGACGTTCGATCCTCGCAACCACGGGTACAGCAAGTCGAATGGGATTCTGAATCTCCGCCGTGAGCTGGCCGGCAAGTACTTTCGCAAGTACGGCGTGCGGTTGGATCCGGAATCGGAAGCCATCGTGTGCCTGGGCAGCAAGGAGGGATTCAGCCACATGTGTCTGGCTCTGATCGGGCCCGGCGACACCGCCATGATTCCCGCGCCCTACTTCCCCGTGCACATGTATGGGGTGATTCTGGCTGCCGGCAACGTGGTGGCCCTGGAGGTGGCCGACAGCGACAAATTTCTGTCCAACATCGCCTACACCTGCCAGCACTTCTATCCCCGTCCCAAACTGCTGATCATCAACTACCCCCACAATCCCTCGACGGTGACCGTCGAGCAGGATTTTTACACGGAGATCGTCAAGCTGGCCAAACGGTATGGCTTTATGGTCATCAGCGATTTCGCCTACTCGGACGTGGCCTTCGACGGCTATGTTCCCCCCAGTTTTCTGGCATCGCCGGGTGCTATCGATGTG
>RFIQ01000098.1 GCA_003695565.1 Planctomycetota bacterium
CATTGACTTCGCAGCCACATGCCGGACCAGCACCAGCGCAGGGATCGCAGGCGTTCGATTCGCAACCGCAGCTGGGAGCCGCTGCACAACCGCTGTCACAGCAGACCGAACGGCGATGCAACTTGCTGATCAGCGAATGCGTCTTGCAATGAACGGCTTGCAACAGTTCCCGCAGGGGACGGCGGCGAACGCAGCAGGAGTCGCAAGCAGCCGTTTCGCAACCGCAGCTCGGACCAGCACCAGCGCAGGGATCGCAAGCATTGACTTCGCAGCCACATGCCGGACCAGCACCAGCGCAGGGATCGCATGCATTGACTTCACAACCACAAGCCGGACCAGCACCAGCGCAAGGATCGCAGGCATTGACTTCGCAGCCACATGCCGGACCAGCACCAGCGCAGGGATCGCAGGCGTTCGATTCGCAACCGCAGGACGGATCCGCTGCACAACCAGTGTCACAGCATACGCTGTCACACCCGCTTCCTCGCAAACCGAGCATCCGATCCAGCAACCCACCGCCGAAGCTTGGGGTACACAAGCTGGCGCCCAGCATCAAGGACCCAATTAAAATGTTCCACTTCATCGAGCCTAAACTCCCTTTTACGATGAACCTTTGATCTGACGCACGACGGCCGTTTCGACGGGGGTGCTAACTGGCCGAGACCGGTTTCGACGTACGAAGTCGCCGACGAAATCGCCCTCCAGCCACAGCGGCAATAGAGGAGTTCGCGGGACGAACTTCTCCACTTCGTGATGCCGGTGTTCTGCGGGTGAATGCCGAGCGCTGTATTCTCGCCATCACCCGCGAACTCTGTTTGGGTTAGGTTTCGGCCTGGGTCAAAATGCGCCAGTGTCCGGATGAGCCATCCTTGGGCTCTTCGTTCCTCCGGCAATCGGCTTTCTCCCGCCCACGCGATATGCGACGGCGAGATCGGGCCGTTGGGAAGTATCGGCTGCAGCAATCGAAGCGCTTGAGACGCGTACAACCTTTTTTGTATCAAGGACTTACGCAATCCGATCAAGTAGGAGCTGCGGGTCGGCTAGAGTTTACCGATTGCGCAAACCGTACCGACCACCAGGGCAATGCTCCCGACCAAGGTCAGGCAGGTCGTTTCGCAACGCAGCCGCCCCGCGGGCGTGACGACGGTACGCGTAGGTCCCGCCTGCAGACGACCAAGCCGTCCTGGAACTGCGACCTGATCGCCTCTTCCTTCTGCAACTGGGGGAATTCGCTGGAAATTGCTCAGCTTCATTTCGGCAACCAGCACGGTGGCAGGTGGGCGGCTGACGACTCCTTCTTCGGCGCACGGGCCTTGTCGAATGCACACAAACCCACCTGACCGCACACCAAGCACCTCCAATAGAGGGGACCTAGGGGCCAATCGCTACTCGGGGTCCTGGTTGCGCGGCTGCGTTTTCCATGGAGGGCATCTCACGTTGATCGCCATCCCCTAGCCAACCGTCGCCCCTTCCCTTAAACTCGCAACCCGGTCAGTCGGAGAAAAGGAAAAGAATTTTGGGAAAGAATCATCCCTCAACCACCGGATACGAAGTCATCGACTTCGATGCGATCCGCCCCACGGCTTGTCCCTGCGGCATGGCGCGACGCAGTTTGATGGATGACCCCAGTGTCCCCTTCTCCCTGCACATTACGGAAATCTCGCAGGACGCAAAGGCCCATTACCACCGGAGAATTACCGAGACGTACTTCTTCTTGGAATGCGAGCCTGAAGCGGTCATGGAATTGGACGGAGAACTGGTACCGGTTCGGCCACACATGGCCATCGTGGTGCGTCCCGGAACTCGACATCGCGCGGTTGGAAAAATGCGGGTGGCCATCATTGCCTCGCCCAAATTCGACCCCAGCGATGAGTGGCTCGATTGACAACCAGTTACACCAACCGCGGTCGTACGGTGGAGAACCGGCCGCAGGGCGGACGACCTCCCGGCAGGATTCGCGTCCAGAACGAAGTAATGAAGAGCAGTCCAACCATGAAAAAAGAACGCTACGCCCTGGCGTTGATTTTGCTAGCATTCCTTTCCGGAATGATTCTGACGGCCGCCATCAGCGGCTGTGACGGAACCCGTCCCAGCGTGCAGCGCCCTCTGTAAATCTCATCGGCAGAACCATGCGACCGGCCGTCTTAAGGCAGGATGGCCCCCGACGCCTGAGTCTCAGTGCAGTATATTGTCGATGCTCGGCCGGTTTTTTCGCTGGCTACTGGTACGGCGGGTCGCATGCTGGGCATAATGAACGGGCAGAGGGCCGAGTGGAAGATGGCAACAGGCAGAACAGGAACCTGACTCGATGTCGAAGAAACGCGTGCTGGATGTGGGCAATTGCCGCCCTGACCATAGTGCCATCAAGCAGATGCTCGAGCAGCACTTCGATGTTGAAGTGGTCCAGGCGCACACGCTGCAGGATACCCTGGAGAAGCTCCGGCAGGAGCAGTTCGACCTGGTGCTGATCAATCGCAAGCTCGATATCGACTACTCTGATGGCACCCGGATTCTGGAGGCGATCAAGGCCGATCCTCAGATTTCGAGCGTTCCCGTGATGTTGATCACCAACTACCCGGAGCATCAGCAGCGCGCGATCGAACTGGGTGCCCTGCCGGGGTTCGGCAAACTAGCCCTATCCGCACCGGAGACCATCGAGCGATTATCGGCGGTCCTCAGCGCCTGAGCCGGCTGGGCCCGGTGCGGCTGCGCTGCAGGTCGATCCAGCTCCCTCGGTCCGCTTCCCTGGCGGCGGTTGCCTACCAATCCGTTTTCCCCCTCCTTCACACCCTGGAACAATATGACGCAGTTGAACGGAAAAGTCGCCATCGTCACTGGAGGAGCGCGAGGCATTGGAGCGGCTTGCGCCGAGGCGCTGGCCGCGGCCGGTGCGCACGTCGTGGTCAATGACATCAATCCTCCCACTGAGGTCATCGAACGCATTGAGCGCGCCGGCGGCTCGGCCACTGAGGCGATTGGCGACGTGACGGATCGGCAGGCGGCGCAACGTATCGTCGACACCACTGTCGCGCAGCATGGCGGGTTGGACATTCTGGTCACCAATGCCGCTTACAGCGATCGCCGGTTGTTCTACGAGGCGGATCTGGACGAGTTCCAGAAGACGATCGACGTCTGCATGTGGGGGCCGTTCAATTTCCTGCTGTATGCCAGTCGGGCAATGATCGCGCAAGGCCGCGGCGGGTCGATCGTGTGCGTCAGTTCGCCTCATGCTTACAAAGCCATTCCGGGCGCAATGGCTTACAACATGGCCAAAGCGGCCATCGACCAGATGGCTCGTACCGCTGCCTGCGAATTGGCGGAGCATCGCATCCGGGTCAATATCGTTCACCCGGGATGGACGGACACACCCGGCGAACGGAAGTTCTTCCACGAGGAAGAACTGCAGCGACGGGGCAGCGAGCTGCCGTGGGGACGCCTTGCGCAACCCCATGAAATCGCTCGCGGAGTGGTATTCCTATGCGATCCGGAGAGCGATTACATTAACGGGGCAACACTGTCGATCGATGGTGGTGCTCTGCTTCCGTTCGATCAGATGTTCCGCGTCAAGAATCGGCCGCAGTAGGCCTTCCATCATCCCGTTTCGTTGCCTATCCCAGCAAAGCCCACCATGTCCACCGAACCGCAGCAACCCCATCCCCCTTCCCCGTCGGAAGTGCAATCGCCCGCGCCACTGTCGGCTATCGAACGCCGCATCCTGGGCGTGCTGATGGAAAAAGCGCGCACGACACCGGACTCCTACCCACTGACGCTCAATGCATTGGTGACCGGATGCAATCAGAAGACCAGCCGCAACCCGGTGATGCAATTGAGTGAAGACGAGGTGCATGACGCCTTGATGGACATGAAGCAGAAAGGAATCGTGGCGGAAGTGCACGGGGCGGGACGCGTCCCCAAGTTCCGCCACTTGGGATACGACTACTTGAATGTCAAAGGCTCGGAAGCCGCGGTGATGACCGAATTGCTTCTGCGGGGTGAACAAACGTTGGGCGATCTGCGCAGCCGGGCCAGCCGCTTGGATCCCATCCCCGATCTTGCGGCGTTGGAAGGAATTCTGCAAAACCTGAAGGCCAAGGGTTTGATCGTCGAATTGACGCCGCCTGGCCGTGGCCAGGTGATTACCCACAACCTCTATCCCGCCGACGAATTGGAAGAAGTGCGGGCCCGGGCTGCCCAAGGTATCGCTACGGCACCGGCCTCTCGGGCTCCCAGCCCGGTGGCCACCCAGCTCGAAGCCTTGCAAGCAGAAGTGGCGGCGCTCTGCGCCGAATTGGACGCGCTCAAGAAGCGCGTCGAGATTCTGGAAAGCTGAACGCGGCGAGCCCTCTGTCATGCAACGCATCCAAGCCCTGGCATTGCTGGCCGAATGCACCGGGGACCACATCTGGTCGGAAGACTATTGCCGTCGCCGCGGAGTCCCTCAGGCCTGGATCGACGAGCTGGCGGATTGCTACGAATCCAGCTTCTTTCGGGATACCGAGACGATTTATGTCGAGGACGGCCCGACCAACCAGTATCAGGGCGTGCGAGATGTCGATCTAGCCATTCGTTTGGGACAGTTCCTGGGGATCGACACCGCATCGCTGCAGACCCTGGCCTTGACGCGCGGCGGCTTGGTGCGAGCCATCCGTGAAGCGGTCGAGGAGGGGTAGAGGCGGACAGCGGATCGTACCCCTCGGAGACCTACGATGCCCCCTGACCGCCTCCCGCACCATCCAATCCGTAATCCTTGAGCTTCTTGGCCAACGTATTGCGATTGATACCCAACCGCGCCGCTGTCTTGGTTTGCACATAGTTGCATTCAGCCAGTGTTTGCGCGATGAGTTCCTTCTCCACCCGACTGACCACAAAATCAAACACGGCGCGATGGAGGTCATCGGCCTGCGCAACACCGCGGCGGACCAGAGAGCGAATCAAGGTGTCCCAGTCGGCCGAGGCCAGCGATGGTGGGTCGGCCTGCGAGTCGGCGGCCACCGGAGCTCCTCGACGGACCACTTCCGGCAACAGGTCGACCGTCAACTCATCCCCTTCGGCCATGACCACGGCCCGTTCCACGTAATTCTGCAATTCGCGCACGTTGCCCGGCCAATGGTATTGCATCATGATGTCCAACGTTTCCTGACGGACATGGACGACATAACGATTATTTGCTCGCGAGTAGTATTCGAGAAAGTACGCCACCAGTTGAGGAATATCTTCCAGCCGCTGGCGCAGCGGTGGAATCTGGATCGGAACGACGTTCAATCGCCAGTACAAGTCCTCGCGAAACCTACCCTGCGCGACTTCCTGCGCCAGATCCCGGTTGCTGGCGGCGATAACGCGGGTGTCGACTGTGATCGTATTGGTGTCCCCCACCCGCTCGAACTCGCGCTCTTGCAATACCCGCAGCAGTTTTACTTGCAGCATCATCGAGGTGCTGTTGATCTCATCCAGAAAGATCGAGCCTGTATGCGCGGCCTCGAAGCGGCCGGTGCGGTTGTTGACGGCGCTGGTGAACGCTCCACGGACATGCCCGAACAACTCGCTTTCCAGCAAACTCTCGCTCAAGGCTCCACAGTTGACCCGCACGAAGGGGCCCTGCGCCCGGTCGCTCAGTCGATGTATGGCGCCGGCGATCAACTCCTTACCCGTTCCGGTTTCTCCCAGCAACAGCACCGATGCGTTGCTGCGAGCCACCCGCCGCGTCAATTCGTATACCTGCTGCATGGCCGGACTCGATCCGATGATCCCTTCCACCGGCATGCCGGCGTCGGTCGTGGGTTTTGGATCGAATCGATAACCTGTCATGCTGGCTTGCCCACACACCCCGCGCAGCACGGACGGACCCGCCGCGCTCGAAATGGCTGCTCCCTCGCTGCCCCCAAAGAAAAAACCTCCTCGGCGGCTTCATTGTCGCCGCCGCGCCCAGATATGCAAGTTAGCCACGGCGCGGGTTGCTGGCGCCAGGACCAATTGGCCACGTCGCCGCGTGCACCGCGGATCGGCACGGCACTGGGGGCTGTGCCTGAGGCGCACAGGCACTTACGGCCCAGCCGGCAATTCCTGGCCTGCGGCGTGGGCTTCGATCACGTCCAGGATATGCCCCAGGGCTCGCACGGCCACCGGATCGTTGGGCCCCAGGCGGTTGTACAATTCGTAGCACTGAAGAACGGCATCCCGCGACAGCAACAGGCCATGGCGGCCAACCGACTGGGCGAACGCCCGAGCCGCGGCCAACCGCACGGATTCCTCCGCCCGCCCCTCGCCCGCCGTCTCGACCAATCGTTGTTGGGCAACTGCCGTGGGCAATCCGACGTACAATTGTACCCGTGCCTCATCGCTGACCCCCCTGGCCACGGCCAACAGGTCCTGCTGCCATTGCTCCAAGGGGTAGAACCGATACCGGTCCCGGTCGGAGGCAATCCGGCTGAGGAAACGCTCGCCGATCAACGCAAAATGCAATCTGTCCGCGGGCTCCATGGGACGCGTGTCCAGCGTCGCCAACAACCGGTTGAACACCTCTCGCATGTTCTCCGCATCACGGGTCAATAATCCCGTGATGACGCCACCGGCACCTGCAATCCACTCGCGTTCGTGCGGATAGAGTTTGTCGGTCAACACCGCGATGGGAATGGCATGCCCCCGGCGGGTGCGTCGAATGCGTTGCAACAACTGCGAAACGGAATCGTCGGGAACTCGATCGACGACCAACACCATTTCCACGGGGCGTTGGTCATCGAGGATCAGCATGGCCGACTGCAGGGTGCTGGCCACGCTGACATCGGCCCCGCCGACCATCTGCAATTGTTGCTGAGCCACTTGGCGCAAGTCGGCGTGCAAACCTACGACCAACACGTGCGGCCCAGCTCCCAGCCGCGTCGCCTCGATGGCCGTCTCGATGGCTCGCTCCACCCCCGCATAGGGTTCGGCGGGATCCAGCCCCGCGACCGCTTCCAGGACCGCATATCGCACAACGGGCCGGGTATCTCCCAACGCGCGGCTGAGAAAATCAAGGGTTTGCGGATCGTCGAGGCCGATCTGGCCAATCCGCTGTACGGCTCTCAACGCAGCGCCGTGCATTTGCAATTGGCTGGCGGTGTGGAACACCTCGGTCCAGAATGCCGGATCCTGGGAACGCTGACCTGGGATCTCGACCAGCAGGTGGGAGTCCAGTTCAGCATCGATCAACTGCGGATGAACGTGGTAGGCGCGTTGGGTCACCGCTGCGGCGCTGGCCACGATCTGGTCGGTCGCCCCGCCGGCGGCGGTCAACGTTTTCAATCGCAGCGCGGCCAGATCGGCCCAACGTTCCAAGGCGGCTGCGGCTTCGCTGTCCTGGACCATTTCCACGCCCAACCGATCGGGCGTCAACCGCCAAACCGGCTCCGAAGCGCCCGGGGGTTCAACCCGCACGCGTTGATACTCCGTCAACCGGGCGGTGAATTCGCGTTCCAAGAACTCGGTCACGCGCTGGGCATCGGGCAACCGGCCATAGTGCTTCAACAACAAGCTGCGGACCTGTTCGGTGGCATCCGGGGACACGACGCCCCCGCGGGACAAGGCCCCCAGCTCGGCCGCGAATTCGACGCGCGGCTGCGCGGCCAACGCCACGGCGATTCGATCAGCGGCCGCCGGGTCGGCGACCAGCAGCGCGGCGCGCAGGGCATCGCGGCCATCGCGATCCATCCCTGCCAGGGTCTGTACGAGAATCTCGGCGGACGGTGCGTCGTTTCCATCGATCAACCGCTGGACCAATCGTTGCACGGCGGCGGCCCCAGCATCGTGCAGTGCATTCTGGGCACGCACTCGCTGGGCTGGGACGTCGCTAGCCAGCCGATCGATCCACGCATCGATCCGCCGCGGATCGCGGGCGACCTGCCCAGGGGCCTGCTGCAGTTCTGCAACGAATTGCATCTGAGAATCATTCAATTCCGCTTCCCCACCGCGCAGGCGAGCCAGCACCAAGGGACCGGCCGCTCGCGCCACCAGCGCTTTCTGCTGCACATCCAGATTCATTGCGGCCAGTCGATCGATCCAGCCCGCCACCTCCTGCCATTGCTTCAGCCGCACCAACCAGGCGATGGCGCGACCGATTTCCGCAGGAGTCTGAGGCGGCGATTCGCGCAAGATCCGGACCACGGGGTCGACTTCCTTCAGCAAATCATCCACCGACGTCGAGCTCGCCCCTCCCATCGAGGCCGCACCGACCATGGGCGAATTGGCGCCTCCAAAGGCATCGAACCCTCCGGTGTCAGCGTTGGCCTTCTGGTTTGCGGCGGGGCCCCCGAACGGATCCTGGGTTGGGGCGCCGAAGGGATCAGAACCGAACGGGTCCTGGCCCACCGCTCCTTGGGCCAATCCTAGGAATGCCAACAGAATCAGCGCACGCGCAATCATGATGCCTCTCAGGACGGAAAGCCGACGAGTTGGATAAATGGCGAAACAGGGCGAGATACAGTGGGTCTATTGTAATCGCTTTCGCCAGCGTTGCACTTGCTCGGCCACCAGGTCTGGATTGCTCGAACCGTAGCTGCGATAGGCTTTTACGGCCTTTTCCACTCCTAGGGCTTCCAACACGTCCGGGTCCAGCTCCTCCCAGGCTTCTCGCAACTGTTCCGCATCGAGATCGGCCAACCGAACCCCGCGGTCTTGGGCCATGCCAACCAGTTTCCCCACCAAATGGTGGGCTGTCCGCTGGGGCACCCCTTGCCGGATCAAATGCTCCATCAAGGTGGTTGCGTCGAGAAATCCATCGTCCAGCCGGGCCCGAATCGCCTCTCGCTGCAATTCCGCCTGCTCCACGATGGGAATTGCCAGTTGCAAACAGGCCCGCACCGTATCGAACGAGTCGAACAGGGGCGGTTTGTCTTCCTGCAAGTCGCGGTTGTATGCCAGGGGCAAGCCCTTGACCAACACCAGCAGCGTTTGCAGGTTGCCAATCACCCGCGCCGTCTTCCCCCGCGTCAGCTCCAATGTATCCGGGTTGACCTTCTGCGGCATGATCGACGAGCCGGTGCAGAACTGGTGCGGCAACTTGAGAAAGCCGAATTCGACCGTCGACCAGAGAATCCACTCCTCGGCCCAACCGCTCAAGTGTTCGGCGATGAGGGCCAGAACGAAGGCGGACTCGATGACGAAGTCACGATCACTGCTCACGTCCAGACTATTGGCCGCCACCTCCTCGAAACCGAGTTCCTCGGCCGTCATGCGTCGGTCGATCGGCAGGGTCGTTCCTGCGCAAGCGGCTGTTCCCAGCCCGCACACGTTGACGCGCCGCCGGCAATCGGCCACGCGTTGACGATCCCGTTCGAATTTCTCCACGTATGCCAACCAGTAATGGGGCGCCAACACGGGCTGCGCCCGTTGCAAATGGGTATAGGCGGGAAGGATCACATCCATGTCCCGCTGGCACCGGCCCACGAATGCCCGCTGCAGGCCGCGGAGCAATTCGTCGATCTCATCCAGCGCATCGCGGACCCACATACGGAAATCGGTGTTGACCTGGTCGTTGCGGCTGCGCCCCGTATGCAGCTTGCGTCCCACGTCCCCCAACCGCTCGATCAGCGCACTTTCGATGTGCATGTGGATGTCTTCCAACTCGGGGCGCCAAGGCATCTTTCCCTCGGCAATTTCCCGCTCGATTTCACCCAATGCCGATTCGATCTGCTGGAACTCCTGCTCGGAAATGAGCCCCTGTCGGGCCAGCATCCGCGCATGGGCGATCGATCCACGGATATCATGGCGGAACAGCCGATGGTCAAAACTGATGCTCTCGCTGAACGCCTCCAGCCGCTTGTCGGTCTGCGCCGCAAATACGCCGCTGCGCGAGGGAGACTGGGCTGCGACCTCCGATCGATGCTGGGAATCGTTGCTGCGCGATGACGACACGCCCACCCCTTTCCATTTCGCTGCCAATGACGGGCCCTGACGGATTCCGTTGGGCAAAGTCCAAGATACCACCAAGGTCTACGCTACCGGTGCCGGGCGGATTCGACCAGTCCCCTTGGCATCCGGCCAGCCCCGGTACCATTTAAAACGGCGGTTCGTTGCCAGCGGGCGGAGGCCCGTCACGGACGGCTGGCCGACAAGGGGGCGCCAATCCCACGTGGGTCGTTACGCCGAGGAGGGTCTCGCGGCTCCACCCAATCGCCCGCCCAAGTACGCCATGGGCAGATAGGCTCCGAGTAGATCGAGCGCAGCGAACCACCGAGGCCCACCGATCGTCGCCACCATGGCGATGCCACCGATCAGAAAAACGGCACCGATGCCCAGGGCGAACCGCATTTTGTGGCTGGCTGCGACCCGAGCGGCAACCCAGGCCCCCACCAACGTCCCCAAGGCATGGGCCAGCCAGGGTGCCAGGAAGTTGGCCGGTTTGAGCAACCGAATGTTCTCCGCGAGCGCATCTGGATTCGACATGTCGACACCGGCAGGCAAAGGGACCACCAGCGGGCCAACCATGACAATCACCATGTTCACGATACTGCCTATCACGACCCCCGCAACGACAGCCAAAACATTCCTGAGGAGGGACGACATGGGGCAACTCCAGCTACTTTCCGACCAGCGAACTTGAACATCGATTCGCGGATGAGGCTCGGGGAGCCCCCGACCATGGCGCAGGGTATCCGGGCACCGACAGACCGTCAATGCTCACCAGCGGTACGTGACGGCAAGCTGACGGCTTGCGGTACGACATGGGCAAGCTAAGAGCTTCCGGTACGGCATCCGGGCACCGACAAACCATCAAAGATCACCATGCGGTCCCGCCAGGGGCGGGATGCCGCCCGAACAACCACCCGGCCCCAGCGGTCTGCACGTCTTTTCGCCTGGACTTTGGCTCTCGGCACGACTTCGAGGTACTGATCGATCGCCGCTCGCGTCGAGCAATGGTTTAGAATGGGAGAGCCGTCAGATCGAACTCGCTACCCGTTGACCGGAAATCCCTCAGCATGACCTTCCATCGGATGACGTTGCCGTTGATCATGCAGTGCTGTTGCGCGTTGTGGCTCGGCCTGCTTACCTGCGTCACTGCCCACGGGCAATCCCAGGCCTCGGCCGAGCGACCGAACGTCTTATGGATTTTCGTGGACGACATGAGCGACTGGGTGGGTTGCTACGGCGATCCCACAGTACCCACCCCGCACATCGACGGATTGGCCGCCGCGGGCGTGAGGTTCGACCGAGCGTACATGCCCTCACCGGTCTGTTCGACCACGCGGTCGGCGATCATCACCGGCTGCATGCAAACCACCCTGGGACTGCACCATCATCGCACGATGATCAAACGCCCCCTGCCAGACCATGTTCTCACCGTCCCAGAATTGTTTCGCCAGGCCGGTTATCTGACGTTCAATGAAGCCAAGGACGACTACAACTTCCAGAAGAACCGCGACGCGATGTATTCCCCCGAATTTCGACGACCGGGGATCCGCACGCATTTGGTGGGTACCAGCGTCGAGTGGTTGCAACAACTGGGAGAGCGTCCTTTTTTCGGACAGATCCAGTTGGCCGGTGGCAAACTCGGTGGCGAGACCGGATCCAGATACCCAGCCCCCAGTCGCGTGATGGCTGCCCAGGTTCAGGTCCCGCCGCAGTACCCGGACACTCCGGTGTTTCGCAATGCAATCGCCCGGCACTACGAACAGATCGCGCAAACCGATGCTCAGGTAGGTGCCATCCTGGATGCCCTCGAGCGGTACGGGTTGCGGGACAACACGGCCGTGTTCTTCTTCACCGACCACGGCAGCCCCTTGCCCAGGTCGAAACAATTTCTGTACGAGGAGGGGGTGCGCGTTCCCCTGATCGTCCACTGGCCGCGGGGCGCATCCCGCCTGCGGCGATTGGGAACGGTTCGCCAGGACCTGGTCAGCGGCATTGACATCGCAGCGACGTCGTTGGCTTTGGCGGGCATTCCGATCCCGCGGTGGATGGAGAGCCGCGATGTATTCGCCGAGGACTATCGGCCGCGACGGTTCGTCGTTTCGGCCCGCGACCGTAATGGAATCGCTGTCGACCGCATCCGTGCAGTGCGGACGGCCGATTTTGTTTATATCCGTAACTTCAAAACCGATCGGGCCCTGTACCAACCGAACTACCGCGACGAATATGCGACGTTTCAGGAGCTATGGCGCTTGTACAACGCCGGCCAACTCACGCCAGTCCAATCGGCCTACCATCGGCCCGACGCGCGGCCCGCCGAGGAACTGTACGCCTGGCAGACCGATCCGCATCAGGTTCACAATCTGGCCGACGATCCGGCCTACGCCGACGTCTTGCGGCAGCATCGCGAGTTCTTGGAATCCTGGATCGACGCGACAGGAGACCAGGGGCAGTATCCGGAAGATCCCGCCGCCCTGCGACTCCTGTACGAGCAATATGGAGACCGCTGCGTGGCCCCCGAGTTCGACTTCCTCCGCGACCGCTGAGGCGGCTATTGCGACGGAGCGTCGAAGGATCGCTGGGTCCACCACGTCGCCCGCCTGTCGCAACTCAATTCCCTCATTGATCGCACACCACCTCCTTACCGGTTATCCGCCAGCCATGTTCCGACCCATCTCCCTCGGACGAAGGTCCGCCAGCCACAGACGTTTCCAGCCGAAGTTCCCTATGGAAGGAGCCGTCCGTCGGATGATTGCCTTGGCGGCGATTTCGCTGCTGAGCTGCAATGCTGCCAGGTCGGCCGATCCACAACTTCGCACCGCCGAGGGCTGGCGTGTTCAATCGGCTGCGATCGATGGATTGATGCGATGGCCGGTCGTTGCCGATTGGGATGCTGCAGGCCGGTTGGTGGTCGTCGAATCGGGAGGCGTTGCCCGACCGATCGAGCAGCACAACCAGCAGAGGCTACACAAGATAGTGCGCCTGAGCGACTCCGATGGGGACGGGGTGTTCGACCAGCGGCTGATCGCGGCAGATGGGCTGCCTTTCACCGAAGGAGTTCTCTGTTTGGGCGATGCGATCCTGGCAGCGGCCCCGCCGGTGATTTGGAAACTGCAGGATGCCGACGGAGACGGGGTGTGCGAACGTCGCGAGGTGTGGTTCGATGGGGGGACGATTACCGGGTGCGCCAACGATTTGCACGGCCCCTACTTGGGACGCGACGGATGGGTGTACTGGTGCAAGGGAGCGTTCGCCGAACAAACGCACGCCTTGGCCGATGGCAGGCTATTGAAGGACAAGGCCGCGCACCTGTTCCGCCGCCGGCCGGAGGGAGGACCGATCGAGGTTGTGATCAGCGGTGGCATGGACAATCCCGTCGAGGTAGCCATGACCGTCGCCGGGGATGTGTTCTTTACCAGCACCTTTCTGGTGCACCCTGGAGATGGTCAGCGCGATGGTATCGGCCATGCCATCGAGGGGGCCGTATTCGGCAAACCGCACAGCGTGCTCGACGCGGTGCCCAAGACCGGCGAGTTGATGCCGCCCCTGGTTCACTTGGGACCAGCCGCCCCCAGCGGTTTGATCGCCGCGGAACACCCGCGATTGATCGAATCCTTGCACCAACTGGCCGCAGCGGACGACGGGGAGGGCCGACCATCCGATTTCCTGATCGCCGCACTGTTCAACCTGCACAAACTGACCGTCCATCCGCTTCGACCGAATCGATCCACCGTCGCAGCCGGGACAATCGAGTTGCTGGTCAGCGATCAAGTCGATTTCCAT
Source organism: Planctomycetota bacterium (assembly GCA_003695565.1). Lineage (GTDB taxonomy): Bacteria > Planctomycetota > Planctomycetia > Pirellulales > Pirellulaceae > Aureliella. The sequence continues at coordinate 13,663 of RFIQ01000098.1, forward strand.
CCCACCGACGTCATCGAGGACCGTGACGGCAGTTTGCTGGTCCTGGACACCGGAGGATGGTACGACCTGTGTTGCCCGACATCCCGCGTCGATCAACGCATCGCCCCGGGTGGGATTTACCGGTTGTTTCCCCCTCAATCCGCCTCCGCCCCTGCCCCTGCCACCGGGGACACGCCACCGGCTGCCGATACCGAGGCTGGTGCGGATGCTCCGGCGAGGGCCGCTGGGAGTGCACAGCAGGCTGCGGTCCAAGGCACGGCGATCGAGCGGTGGAGTAGGCAGCTCGGCGATCCGCGACCCTGGTACCGACGCAAGGCGTTGGGGGAACTGCGGCGATCCCCCGAGGCGGACGTGCCCAGCCTGGCCGCGATCGCCTCTGGAGCGGTTGCCACCGATCTCGCGTCCCTCGAACAGGAAACCGTCCGCCGCCGAGCCGCTTGGGCGCTGGTGGCGGCGGATTCCGAGTCCGCTGATGCGGCCCTCCTGGGGCTGACTGCGGCAACCGATCCCATCATTCGCCGCATCTCGGTGTACGGACTGGGTCTGCACCGCCGGGCTGTCGCCGTCGACCGATTGGCGCAGGTCGCCACCAACGCTTCCGGCGCACTAGCCCGTGGCGCGGTCGAGGCGCTGGGACGCGTGGCGGCCGTGCACGAACGAGTCCGTCCTGCTGCCGTGTCCGCGATTCTCGCCGCCGCGCCAGCCGCCGACTCCGATGTGGGGATGCAACACGCCATCATCTATGCCCTGCGCAGTGCGCAGGACGCCAAATCGGTCAGCCGTGCTGCTGCCGAGGGACCAGCACTACAACGCTGGTTGGCCTATCGCGCTTTGGCAACCATGCCCGGCGACCCGACCGTTTACCTGCGCACGACGCGAGACATGCTGGGGGCAACCGATCCGCGTTTGCAATCCGCAGCCCTGGACGTCTTGGCGAATCACAGCGAATGGTCCGCCTCGATGTGGGACCAGGTCCAGCCGTACCTGGCCCAAGCCCTCGAGGAACCGGAACAGCTCGACGCCTGGTTCCCCGTCCTGCGGGCCTGGCGCGATCG
>RFIQ01000099.1 GCA_003695565.1 Planctomycetota bacterium
AGCGAGACCTTGCCGACAGCCTGCTTGAAGGTAGTGACACGTCCGGCAGCTTGACGACAGAAGAACTAATTGCTTTGTTGCAAGACGAACAACTCGCGGACGTCGTTCGGTAGCCAGGTCGAGCGGCATCGCATACACCGACCGCAATCGGTTCGAAACACAAGTGAGGCCCGTTGCGCGCGAGTAGCTGCCCTCCGCGGTAAGAATGCCGGAGTAGCTCGGTGATATACGTCTTCCCCTTGGATTCTTGTTCGATTTTGGTCTCGTGGAGACTGCCATGGCCCCAAATTCGCCGTTGTTTCCGAGTACTATGCAAAGAGGTTCGGTCTAACACGGCGCGCCGCCAGAGGGGAGCTGGAAAACGGGATTTTTTCCGAGTTTTTGGTGCGAAATGCCTACGGAGCGCGTCCGGGAAAGGCACTAATAACATAGCGGCTCCGGCATACTCGATGCACTGGCCCCGCATCTGCCCGGTCGACTGCTGGTGGTGGGCTACAGTGGGTTTTGGGTGGCCGTTAGCGGTGGGGTCCCCTGTTGAATTTCGATCTTACATACGAGCGAATCATCCATGCGATTGACACTGCGCACGTTGTTGGCCTACCGGGACGGCGTCTTGAATCCGGTTGACCGAGAGGATTTGCATCGACGGATCCAGCAGAACGAAGTTGCTTCCAATTTGCTGAAGCGGATTGAACGGGTCAGCCGCGAACTGCACGGTGCTTCGGTGATCGTGGGGAAAGGGCCTGCCGCCGATCCAAACACTTTGGCCGCGTACCTGGACGATTCGTTGCCCAAAGAGCAAGTGGCGGAGTTGGAGCGCGTGGTTCTCGCTTCAGACCATTACCTGGGCGAATTGGCACAGTGCCATCACTTGCTGGCCACCGCCCTGAATCATCCGGTAAAAGTCCCGGCGCACTTGCGGGAATTGGGAAAGAAGATTGGTGATCCTCAATTGCGTGAGGAGATCAAGCGAGAGTTGCGAACCCACAAGCAGGCTTGGCGGCAATCCGAGTTGCTGCGATCGATGATTCGCGCCGACCGGCCTCACTCGTCCGATACTTCGGCTGGTTCCAGTGAAACTCAATCCCCAGCGCGGCTGGCTGACGACGTGATCGAAGACGTCGAATTGGTTGGCCCCGGGCATCCGGTCGGTACACCTCAAAGCGATTCGGATGCGGGGATGGAGCCCGCAACGGCGTCCTCGGAAGAGCAACTCTCCGAACCGAACGAGTTAGTCCAGGTCCAAGCCCCGATGATGGCTTCGGCCGGTGAGTCCATTCGCGAAGAGGGGCTGGATTTGGAATCGGAGACGCTGTTCCGCGAAGTCCCCGATTACCTACGGGACGAGCCCGGGGTAGCATGGCGTTTGCCCGTTGCAATTACTGTTTTGGCTGTGATCCTGATCGCTTTGATCTGGCAAGCGATTGGTCCCTGGGAGCGAGTCAAGGAGTTGTTGGCGGGGAACCCAGGTGCAGCGGCCCCGCCCTCGCCCATGGCAGAACCGTCGACGGCCGACGAGGAGACCACTGCAGCGGGAGCCTCCGATGTCCCCTTTGGCGCCGCGGCCGCCGACGCCTCGACAGGTGGGGACTCGGATGCTGCACAGACCGACCAGGAGACCACCCAGGCAATCTCTTCGTCGGAACCCGCCAAGTTGCCTTCCACCGGTTCATCCGTCAGTAACGTGGTCGGCGGTCCGGGACTAGACCGAGAGGGACAAACGGAGCCACCGCCCCGGACAGCAGCGGAAGGGGAATTCCCTGAACAATCCACTGCCACCGATCTATCCGACCCGTCCTCAGCCGCTGGCACAGGAGGGGGAGCGGGACTGGTTTGGGCTCCCAGCAACGAGCAAGAGGGAATGGCTGTCATCTTGACCACTGGCTCGGGCGGGGAATTGGCGGCCGTTGAGCAGGGCGGCGCGATTCCTGCCGGAACGACTTGGGTGGTTCCGCCGAATTACCGTACGACCTTGCGATTGCCATCTGGCGGAGAATGGACCGTTGGCGGACCCACACGGGCGACTCTGGTAAAGGACGCGGTCGCGCATGTGAATGCAAAACTGGCGCGAGCTTTGGTGACCAGCAACGCGGCCAGTGAGAAGTTTCTGTTGACAACTCCGGTCGGGCCCTTTGCCATCGAGTTGGTGGGAGCAGGAAGCATCGTGGCGCTAGACGTTGGATACCGGCGGAGGGCCTTGGGCAGCCTCTTGGACCGCACGGTCTTTCCTCCGGTGGTGACGATCGTGGCGGCGAAAGGCCGAGTGCGTGTGACGCCCAGCACACAGGACGGCAGCGCATCGCAAGCCATCGAATTGACCTTAGGGGAAGGCCTGGCGGCAGTTGGTATGGAGCGACCGAAGCGATTCAAGTTGGGACGTATCCCCGCCTGGTACCGCCAAAGCCATAGCCGTCCAATCGACCAATTGGGAGCTCAAGACCTGGCTCGCGAACTGGCTGCGGCGAGGGGCGATTCGCTGGCCCTGGCCCAGCGACTGCGGCAGCTCACGGAGCATCGGCGTCCGGAGGCTGCCGCAGCGGCGATCCAAGCCAGCCTGATGCTGGGCGATTTCGAGCCGATGGTCCGCGTTCTGCTCCGCGAGGCTCGCTTCAGCGCCCATTGGAACCCCACGCTGGAATTGGCCCAGCAGGTGCTGGCTGCGACCCCCGAGGCCGCCTCCGTCGTGCAAGACCTATTCGTGCAGGAATTTGATCAGAAAGGGGAAGCGGCCTACCGCGCATGGACCGGCCAGGTTGTGGAATCACCGAACCAGACCCTGGCCACGCTGGCCGGATTGCTGGATGATCCACAATTGGCAGTGCGCGTCGTGGCCGCGTTCGCACTCCGCCAATTCACCGGTCGTGACTTTGGATACCAACCTCAGTTTGCCGATCGGCAAACCGTACTGGCTATTCGCCGCGAACTGTCCGGCGGCCGAGTTCAACCGCTGGCACAATTCGACGTGCTCTGGGAACAGAGCCCCTGAGTGGAACAGCCTTGATTGGGCAGCGCGGCGGGCCTTGGGCTCGATCGCGTTCAGAGAGTGGCGTAAGCATCCCGCTTGCCCCATTTCACCATGACCCCATTTCACCATGGCTCAATCGCAAGCCGAAGGTAGGCACCCGGCTGCTCCAAGAACCGAAACTTGACAGAGCACTAACGGAGATTCACCTGCGTCGTCTCACTGGCTTCCACCGGTTCGGGCCGGGCGTCGGAATAGGCCTGGGCGCGCAATTCCATCAGTTGCGGAATTTGGGGGGTCACCACGATAAAGAACGTCACGGATTCGCCTGGCCGGATGAACTGGATTCTGGGCAACACGACCGTGTTGTTTTCAGCAAATTGCACCTCGACGGGCGTACCGTCGCGGGTCACCTGATTCAGATTGACTCCCTGCGGCAGCCGTATCAGTACGGTGACGTTGCGGTCTGGCAAATTCTGTGCGTTGGTGACTGTCAAGTCGTATCGCAGCGGCCGGTTGACGATGGTCGGATCGCCGTAGTCGTCGATCGACAGTTGCAGATTTCCGCTGCGTTGCGATTCTGGAGGCAGTACGGGAGCGGCGGGGGGTGGCTCGGCAGACGGCTGGATGGCGCGAAACGTTGCCGTCGCTTCGTCGCTGACCCCCTGTCCCGTGGTGACTCGGGCACGCAGTACTCCTTGGTCGGTCGGGGCAAGGACGTCGAAACCGATAATCAATTGACGCATGTAAGGCGCACCATCGGCGGGACGGGCAAACAACGACTGAGCCGTCCACACTGCTGTACGTCCGTCCGGTCCCAGTTGAAATCGTGGAGCGTTCACATTGTCGACCGCGGTGGGGCGCAGCGCGGGGTCGAACTCGAAGTCTACTTTCAAGTCCGTCAACGCCACCTCGCCGGGATTGCTTACCGTTACCACTGCTCGCACATCTGAGGCCCCGACGGTGACCTCAGCCGGAAACTCGATCGACAGATCAACGTCCGGGCGCTTCGGCGCGGCCGCGACTCCCAGGATGTTGGCCGACTTTTCAGCCAACAGTTGGTCCCCTGCGAATACGCGCAGCCGTGCTTGGAGTTGCCCAGCCTGTTGCACTCGGAAGGCGATTCCAATTGGCCGCGTTTCGCCGGGCTGCAACACCGGAATCTCCTGTTCGACTCGGGTCTCGCCCGTATTGGCTTCGGGCAACCCGGGATCGGATTCGATCAGGATGCGGATACCGGTTATGGCTTGTCGGCCAGCATTTTGAATATCGATCTCGTAGTCCACCGTCTGGCCAACTTCGGCTTGTGCCACGCCGCCGGCGGGAGCGAAGCGGACTTGGACCGAAGGTTGCGCCACTTCGGTTCGAACCGCTTTCTGAGCGGAAAGCCCGCCGGCCGCTTCCGCCTGAAACAACACATCGAACACGCCGGGTTGCAGAGCCTCCAAGGTGACGGTGACCTCGAGTTGGCGGCCCGCGGCCAATATGCCTTGGTCCCACACAAGGTAGTCATCCGTCTCCGTCGTCGGCTGCAGCGAGCGCGATGTCACGCGCGTTCCGGCCGGAATCCGCAACAACAGCCGTGCGTTTTCCGCGTCCACGTCACCGGCGTTACCCATGATGGCGCGATAGGTCAAGGCCTGGCCCACTGCTCCAGTTCCCGGTCCACTGACGTCCAGTACCAGGGCCGGAGCGCTGAAAGTAACCGTGGTCTGGCCGCGTCCCAGGACCAAACGCGGTAGGCTGTCTTCCGGTTGTTCTGGGCGAATCACGTCCACGATCACGGCCGTCGTGCCATGCCCGCCCGGTTGCGCGTAGACGGTCACTGGTGCCTGGCCATCAGCGTTTACGCGCACGCTTGCTTTCACAGTGCTGGTCGTGGGATCGAACGTCGCCACCGTGGGGTCCACAATGGTGTACTCGACGATCCATCCTTCGGCCGGCACCAGGTTTTCGGCCCGCGTTACCCGAGTGATCAACGTAGCCGGTTCGCCCGACCGCCGAATGACCGGGGCGGGGAACTCCCACTGTGCGTCGACCCAGTAGATGGTGGCCGTCTGGCGGCGACGATCCCAGATCTCGCTCTCGGGTGCCAGCACCGTAATGCGGCTGATCCCTTCGCTGGGCGAAGAAAGGCTGAGCCACGTTTGGCCTTCCAACAACGGGATGTCATCATTGCAATCGGGCGAGCCACGAGTGATCAAGCCACTCTTGCTGCTGGTCCGCCCGCGCGCGAAGTCCACGTCGACCTTTTCGACTTTGGGGTCGCGGAACCGGACGGTGCGCATCAGCAGGCTGCGGTCTTCGTCGCCAACCTCGATGATCGTCCCTACGCTGTCGGGGGAAAGCATCCATTCCAACGGCTGCCGTTTCACAAGGTTTCCGTCGGGACCGCAAATGCCGGCCAGCAGGACGACTTCGCCACCCACCGGAGCAACGACTCGCATGGGAGTCAATTGGATCTCGCCCGCTGCACCCGGTTTGCGGAAACGGCGTTGGACCTCACGAGCGATTCGACGTTGGGGATCAAACAGATTGCAAATGGGCGCGCCCGAGGCATCGACACAGGGCGGAGGGGGAGGAGGCCTGTCGAATACGGGGTCTGGAATGATCCCAGGTTGACCATCTTGCTCACGCAAGCGCGGAAGTGTCAATTGAGTGGAGTTGGGCGGCGGCAGAAAGATCCGCGAACCGGTCGGATCGATGGCCGGCAACTGCAGCCGGGCACAACCCAATGCGTTCAAACCGAGCCACAGCAACCAAAAGCCCATGCACCACACGGGTAAGCGGGTGATCGCACGCGACCCCAGCGGTCGATCGGTGCGGATGACGTAACCCGGGCGCATGCAACGATCGGACGTCGCGTCCCGACCGGACGTTCGATACTCTCCATGCGCCGCTTGCATCCTCAAGCGTCCCGTGCAAAAGTTGCCTGGTTCCTCCGCGTGGTACAATCCACGCCGAAGAACCGTAGCACACGGATCGGCACGGCGATGCAATCTCAGCCGATAAGAGTATGAAAAAAGTCTCCAGCGAAGTCAGGTCGCACCGACGGTAGCGATGATACGTACCTGGCCTGAGTCAGGCCAACACTTCCTCGATCTGCTCGATAACCTTCTTCTCGGAAGGGCTGATGCTGCCGAATCCCAAGATACCGCCTGCCGCTTCGGCGACATCATGGACCTGCTGCAAGATCTCTTTTCGCAGTTGCTTGCGGTGGACTTCCGTCAACGATTCCTTGAGTGCCTTGGCATAGGCGCACCAGGTCTCGAACAATGCATCCGGCGGCCGCTTCTGCGTCCATGCATTGAGCAATTCCATGGCCGAGTCCTCCGGTTTGAGGCCGGCCTTCTCGGCTGCCCGCGTAATGATAAACCGTTCATTATTGTCGATGCGATCATCTGCCCAAGCCACCACGACCAGGGGGGCCAAACGAAACGCGGCCAATGTTTCGACGCTGATGTTCAACTGCGCCATCGCCTCGGCCAACTTCTGGTCCGTAATCCCAGTGACCTGCATGATTTGCTCGGCAGTTTGTGCGACTTCCAGCTTGCTGCGCAACTGTTCCAGCAGTCGATGATCGACCTCGCTGAAGAATATTTCTTCCAAGTTGAACCACTTTTGCGGGGAATGCGGCGTGTTCTGCGTCATTCGAATGCCTCAGGTGTTTGGAATTGGCTGTTAGAGGTGCCGTAGGTGTTAGGGGGAGGAGCCCGCTGCGGCAGCCTGCCGACCCGCATTCGTATGCTGGACGGGTGGACAGGGCGGACCTTCGTCTGTCCCCAGGCGATTCCCAGGCCGTTTTGTTGGGGAGAGGATACCTGCGGGTTCGAACCGTCCCACCCAGGGAGCCAAGAATTCGTACCTTGCTCCGCCATAATATCGCTGTCCCCCGCCCTCGCAATAGGTGGGTCATCCCGTCCAACCGCCCCGGCGTGCCAGGTGGCGATGCCGGGCCGTCCCCAACACTTGTGCAAACCTGGTGCCGAAAGCGCCGGGGTTTGGTCTGTTTCCGCCCCCGCCACCCCCTAATCCGCTCGCCCGTGTGGTCAGGGCGGCCGACTTGGGCAGTCCGTTCTCAGGCCGAAGCTTTCGAGTAGAATTGGGGCAAGCGATTCAGCCCGTTTGTTCGATTCAAAGGTTTCTTGCGTGTCCATTACCGATTCATCACCGACTGCGGGAACGGTCCGTGCACGGCCTGTGCCGGCAACGCACATGCCAGCGTTTGTCTTTCCCACCAGCAAAGATTTGGCGCGACATGCGGCACAGATCGTTGCCCGGTTGATTCGTGAGCGGTCGGATTTGGGACAAACCACAGTGCTGGGGCTTCCCACTGGCAGTACGCCGGTCGGCACCTACCGCGAGTTGATTCGTTTGCACCGCGAAGAGGGCCTCGACTTTTCCAACGTGATTGTATTTTGCTTGGACGAGTTTTACGGGCTGTCCAATGATGACCCGCAGTTGCACAGCCGCTGGCTGCATGAGCACTTCTTTGACCATGTCAATTTGCGACCCGAGAACATTCATTGTCTGGATAGCCAGGTAGCGCCGTCGGACGTGGAATTGCACTGCCGCCGGTACGACGAAGCGATTCAGAATGCGGGAGGGTTCGATCTGGTCTTGTTGGGGATCGGGCGCAACGGGCATATCGGCTTCAACGAACCGTATTCGATGCGGAAGAGCCGCACACGACTCTGCACGCTCGATCCGATTACGCGGCAATCTTGCGCCAGCGATTTTTTCGGCGAACCGAATGTGCCGCTGCAGGCTTTGACTGTCGGTCTGGCAACGATCCTCTCGGCCCGGCACATCTTGTTGTTGGCGTTGGGCGAACACAAGGCCAGCATCATTCGCGAGACGCTGGAGGGGCCCATCACCGATCGGGTGCCGGCTTCGTATCTGCAAGAACACCCCGATGCGCGGGCTCTGCTGGACATGCCCGCCGCGGGGCAATTGACCGGCGTGGCCATGCCGTGGCTGGTGGAAAAGGTCGAGTGGACCGAGGGGCTGATCAAACGGGCCGTGCTTTGGTTGTGCGAACAGACCGGCAAGGCTCTGTTGAAGCTGGACGACGAGGATTTCCGTCAACATGATCTGCATCAACTCCTGCGTCATCACGGTCCAGCCCAACGAATCGCACACCGGGTCTTTCGCTGGATGCAGGATACGATCGAGTACCACCCTGCCGGTCGGACTCCCAAACGATGTTTGTGCATGAGTCCGCATCCGGACGACGATGTGATCAGCATGGGGGGGACCTTGATCCGATTGGTCGAAGATGGCCACGACGTGCACATCGCCTACATGACCAGCGGCAACATCGCGGTGTTTGATCATGACGCCCTGCGAGTGGCGGATCTGGTCACCGAATACAATCGGATGTTCTCGATCGACCAACAGAAATCTTTAGAGGTGCAGGAACAGGTGCATACGGGGCTGGCTAACAAGCGGCCCGGGCAACCGGATCATGAAACGATTCTCAAGATCAAAGCACTGATTCGCTGGAGCGAGGCGCGGGCCGGGGCCATGCACGTCGGATGCAAAGTCGAGAATCTGCATTTTCTTGATTTGCCGTTCTACCGCACCGGTACGATCGCCAAGAAACCGCTCGGCGAAGAAGACCTGCAGATTCTGCGTGAACTGTTCGAGCGAGTGCAGCCCGATCAAATCTATGTGGCTGGCGATCTGGCCGACCCACATGGTACGCACCGGGTCTGCGCCGAAGCCGTCTTCACGGTGCTCAAGGAGATGCAGCAGGAGGGCCGGCCGGTGCCGGAAGTGCTGCTGTATCGGGGAGCCTGGCAGGAATACGCCCTGCACGAAATCGAAATCGCCGTTCCCTTGTCCCCCAGCGACATCGAACTGAAACGACAGGCGATCTTCATGCACGAGAGCCAAAAGGACGAAGCGTTGTTCCCAGGATCCGATCCCCGCGAATTCTGGCAACGGGCCGAAGATCGCAATCGCGGGACGGCCGACAAGTACAACCAGATCGGGCTGCCGGAATTCTTCGCCATGGAAGCCTTCACTCGTTGGGATGGCCGGGAAATCTGATCCGTCCTCGCCCAGACAAACGTGCCCGAATGCGGTTGGAGTCCGTCGGAAACGCACGCGAAACCCGTCAGGCGGCTGATCGATCAACCGGCGGCGGGGCATCGCTCGGTGACTGGATCGTCCTGTTCTGCTCTCGGCGACGTTGCAAACGCCGGAGCGCCGAAGCGGGAACCTCGCGCCAACGCCGATGCAGCCACCAATATTGTTCGGGGGCCAACCGGATCGAGGCTTCCAATTGCGCATTGTACCACTCGGTTAACGACTCAACCGATTGCAAATGGGGCGGAGTGGATTGTCGTCCCGCAACATTTGGGCTGCACACATCGATGCACCCTAATTCGAATCGCAGAGGCCTTCCCAGTCGCCGATTGTAGGTCACGGACATCGTGGCCCCGGCGCTCAACACGAACAATGCCACCGCTTTGTGGCACGATGTGGGATGTCCGAAGAATTCGATCCATACGCCTTTGGAACCAGCGAATTGGTCCGCCAGAATCGCCAGGTTGCCACGGCGCTCCAAATGCTCCTGGATCAAATGAGCGCTGCCGTCTTTAGGAAATATCACCTGCCCGCCCGAACAACGAAATTGCGTGAGATACGCATCTGCGATAGGGTTGTCCAACGGCCTGGCTACCGTCGCGGCGGGAATTCCGAATACGCCCATGGCGTATCCTGCGATTTCGAAATTTCCGAAATGCCCCGTGGTCAACAGCGTGGGATGATCCGCAATGATGGAACGCACCATCATTGACTTGTTCCGCATCCGAAAATGATTCAACCAGGTGCAACGGTGGATTTTGCGTGGAGCGTGCGCGATTTCACACAACATCAACAGCAAATGATGCCACATGCTTTTCCGCAGCAAGCGCCGTTGGCGCGGTGCCAGATCTGGGTAGACCCGATTCAGGTTCTCGTCGATGATGCTTCGCCGCACACGCGTCAGGTCGGCCAGGATCCATGCCACCAGGCGACAGATACGGTCGCAGGATTGCAAATCCGTGGTTTGCAGAATACATAAGAACACACGCAGCACAACGTAGACCGTATAGTGGCCCGCATGCCGCAATCGTCTCCGTAATCGTTGCATTCCTACTGGCTTCCTTGTCGCAATTCGATGTTCCCAGCCCCCGGCCAGTCGAGGCGGGCAACCAGCGCTCTCCCTCCTCGTACAGCACGCCGCTGCCGGTTTCCCTTCCGTTGCCGCTTCGCGGGATCAAACCTGCCCCCGCGCTGCCACAGAGGACAGAAAACGTTGCTCGCCAGATGTGGATTGTGCCAAGTGCAACGCGAGGCGCGAAGGTCGAATTGAATCATCGCGTTCGAACGTTCGAACTAGGACCGGGACCTGATGGAACAGGTCGGGAAAGGAGATGCCAGCAGAGCAAATGCCAGCAACGGGAGCGATGCCTGGATTGCCGCCGAATGGTTGGGAGGTTTGCGCAGGATGGGAAGCGCTGGTGCGACTTTTCGGGGGAAGTAAACTTATCCGAAGTTTCCATAATCCGTTGGACGATTTGGGAAGGCATAGCGAATGGATTGCCTATGGCATCGGCCAGGGCGGCAGTGCGCAATCGAATACGGCCGCCTTGGGACCGGCGGGCGATCGCCCCCAAGGTAAGG
>RFIQ01000100.1 GCA_003695565.1 Planctomycetota bacterium
CTACAACATACCGTCCCTTTGGGACTGGCGGCGAGAGGCACTAGCAGTCCCACCGAGGTTCAAGTTTCGAAACGTGAATCGCCGGTGAATCTCAGAGGCAAGAGGACGCCCGATCTCCGCCACAGAACAAAACGGTCCCTCCGCCGCGAATCGGTATCGGACGTCGGCCGCAAATGGACGGCGAATCTCAACCGCGGAATGACTCCAAATTCCAGCCGCGAAGCGGCGACATGATGTAGCTTCGGGCGTGAGCCCGGAGTTTCATGGCGCGCTATGCCCCGTAGTCCCGAAGGGACGGCATGTGGACTCAGAACCGTTCGATCAGCTCGTCTGCCGAGAAGCGGACCTTCGTGGCCCGCGCCTGAGCGTCATCGGGGTGGCGGAACCCGACAGCACAGCCGACCACCGTGGTGTACTCGCTCTCCTCCAGACCGAGCAACCGGTCATAGCCGGCCGTATCGATGCCTTCCATCGGACAGGTATCCACTCCCAGCATGGCCGCACCGACCATCAACTGGCCCAGCGCGATGTACACTTGCCGGGCGTTCCAATCCAAATGCGAATCCATCTTCTCGACGGTCGACACGAGCACGCGTTGGTAGCCCTGCATGGCATCGGACGGCAGATCGCGCGTCTGAACGACGGATTCCATGAAGCGCTGGATGTACTCGGCATCCATCGTCCGGCGGGCGGCCAGCACGACCATGTGGGAACAATCCTGCGGTTGCTTCTGTCCCCAGGAAAGGGCAGGCAATTGCGCTTTGATTTCCGGATCGGTGATCACGATGAATTTCCACGGCTGCAAGCCATAGCTGCTGGGCGTCAAGATCAAGCATCGCTCGAGCGCCTGCCAAGTCACCTCATCGATGCGCCGGTCGGGATCGAAACGCTTGACCGCGTACCGCCACTCCAGTTGCTCGATCAATTGTTCAGGTGGGATGGGTGCCATAGACTCAGTGCCTGGGATGCTGGGATTGGTTTCCATTCAAGACTCAGGGAAGTTCTTTAAGTCATCCAGATCGCGCGGTTTTCGGATCGTACCAGCCACGCTGCGAATCCTGCCGGCCGCATCGGTAGGTCTGCCGTTGGAGGGTGCCGCGACGTTCGCAGCGATTTCAGGTTTCGAAATGCCATCTCCCCCTCTCGTACCGTCAATCCTACTCAGCGTCCTGCGATGCTGACAAGCCATGGCCCCAGGAAGCCGACGTTCGTCGTTTACGCGCAGCCCGATGCTTGGAAACCGTTTTTTAGCACCTATCCCGCTGATCTGACAGCTTCGTTTCGCCAAGACGCCAAAAGGAGGAACAAATCCAGGCACGTGCGTCGACCAGCAACAATGCGCAGCGGTAAGCTGATCCTGTTGTAACGACTGTAGTGATCAACGTCGATGGACGCACGTGTCGTTAGGACCGCTCATGTCGATACGACCGAAAGAACGATAATCGACAGAAGATGCAATTGGCGAAACACGAAAAGCTATCGAGTACCCATGTGCCGATGTTTGGGAACACACCACGGTGCGGATTCATCTTGCTAAACGAACCGCTGCGACCTTCTTCACCCTGGCGGCATCGGTCGCGTGGCTGGCCGGTTGCTCGCAGACCCGTTACCGCTTGAGCGCGGATCAGGAGGCATATTGTACGATCGAGGAGCGCAACACCGATCCGCGGTGGGCTCAACCCTCTGTCCGCATCGACATCGACCCGCGTAGCCGGTATTTCGATCCCTACGACCCAGATGCATCTCCCATGCCGCCGGACGATCCCGCATCGCATCGGTACATGCACCTGGTCGCTGGCAGGAAGGGATGGAAGCACTGGGAGGACTTCGGAGTCCGGTCGGAGCTGGAGAATCCGCAATGGCGTGAGCGTTTGGGCGAGTACGTCGAGTTGGACAGCGATGGGGAAGTCAAGCTCGATATCGATTCTTCGATCCGCCTGGCATATATCCATTCACCGCTCCACCAGCGTTCTCTCGAGACGCTCTATCTTTCAGCGCTCGATGTCACCGGCGAACGTTTTCGGCTGGACACGCAGTTCTTCGGCGGAACTGCCGCCCAATACGAGCACCAGGGCAACCTGGCTTCGCCGACGATAATATTCGTTCCGGGAACTGGTTATGTGGTCGCCGGACCGTTTTCCCGTCCCGAGCGCAATCGTCTCACGCTGTCCAACGACATACAAGCCACCCGACGGTTGGCCACGGCAGGCGAAGTGCTGGTGGGATTCGCCAACTCGTTTGCACTCGAGTTCACTGGAGGTGATGTCAGCCTGGCGGGCTCATTAGCGAATTTCTCCTTCATTCAACCCCTCCTTCGCGGTGGGGGTCGCCACATTGCCCTGGAGCAACTCACCTTGGCCGAGCGGCGTTTGCTGGCCAACTTGCGAGCGTACAGCCAGTTTCGCCAAGGCTTCTTCACGCTGATTATGATCGGCGAATTGGGCGTTCGCGGACCGCAGCGTGGAAATCCGGATACCAGCCTGCAATCTTTTTCCGGATTCGGCAGTGTGGGAGGATACCTCGGTTTGCTGCAGCAATCCCAGCAAATTCGCAATACCGAGGACAACCTGCGGCTGCAGTTGCGTACGCGCGATCGACTGGAAGCCCTTTTTGACAACGAATTGATCGATATTGTGCAAGTGGATCAGTTCCGTCAGAGCATCGAGGCAACCCGAGCCAACCTGTTGGACCAAACGAACTCCCTGGCCTTGTCGGTCGACAATTACAAGACGCAAATCCTCGGCTTGCCCTCGGATCTCCCGGTCCAAGTCGACCAGGAGCTGGTGGAACAGTTCCAACTCATTCCAGTCGAATCCTATCCGATCGTCGATGCGGTTCTAAGCCTGCAGCGCAGGATTGGCAATGTGGGCGAGCTATTGGATCTCGACATTCGCATTGCAGATCTCGCAAGTTCGCTCGACGGCCTGCAAGATCAACAACTCGATGACGTTGAGCTGTTCTTGCTCGAAACGCAGGCGGTGATCGCCACGGTGGCCCGCCGATTGAGATCGCTCGCAACGGACATCGAACGCGTGCAACAAATGGTTTCTTCCGATGAGCAAGCGGAAGATGCGGCGGGGTTGAAGTCGATGCAAGATTCGATCGAACAGATCAATGCGGAACTTGCAGAACTGCCCTCTCGCTTCCAACAGGCATTGGAACGACTGGATGACCTGTTGAACCAGCTCACCGAAGAAAACTTCTCAGAATCCGCGATGCAGAATCGTGACTGGATCGGGGACATGCTGACTATTTGCCGTACTATCGTCCGGCTTCAATCTCTGCTGCGGGACGTCGACTCCGAACCGCAGCGGTCGCTGGAGGAAGCGAAAGGGTTCGTCGAGTCGGTGGAGCAGTTGTTCGAGATCGCTCAGGCTGACATCGAGCGAATGGACGCGGTGGCACCGGATCGGGAACGGCGGATGAGTGCCGAAGAGAAGGAGCTGTTTCGGCGCGATCGGCGGCGGATCGTGACCCAGTTGGCGGAGCTCCGCACGGGAGAGGTGGGATTCGATGCGGCGGTGGCCGAACTGCGGCGGATCGAACAAGCATTCTCTGCCGAAACTCGACAACGAACCTTGAACGATTTGACCGCCTGGATTCAATCCTTTGTACAACTGGTGGAACGGCTGGCCCTGGTTCCCGCTCAAGCGAGACTGGAGGTCATCGTGGTCGAACCGGTGGAATTGGACGCCGATCAGGCGTTCGGCATCGCGTTGGCCAACCGATTGATTTCATGAATGGTCGAGCCGCCCTGGTCGATCGATGGCGGGCGATCCAGATTGCGGCCAATGCATTGCAATCCAATCTGACCATCACCGGCAGCGGCGACATCAGTACCGCGCGCAATAACCCGGTGAGTTTTCGTGCTCCGACAAGCACCCTTCGCCTGGGGTTGGAATTCGATGCGCCGTTGGCACGGTTGCTCGAACGCAATGGCTACCGCGAGACGTTGATCCAGTATCAGCGCAGCCGCCGCGACTTTATTCAATCCCGAGACGCATTGCAGAAAGGCCTGCGCAGTTTATTGAGAACGTTGGAACAGCGGCGATTGCAATTGGAGATCCAGCGGCGGGCGGTTTCCATAGCCCTCCGCCGCGTGGAACAAACGCAACTGGCTCTGCTTGCACCACCCCCTCCGGTACCTCCCGGTGCACGTCCGCAGATCAATCCCACCACTGCCATCAACCTGCTCGGTGCTCAAAGTTCACTGCAAAGCTCGCAGAACAGTTTCCTGTCGGCCTGGCTCGACTACTATGCCGCGCGATTGCGTCTCTATCGCGAGATGGGTGTATTGCAATTAGATGAACAAGGCAAATGGATCGACACGCCTCTCCAATCTGCCGCACCCGCAGTGGGAGCAGGCAGCGACGATGCCGAGTACCTTCCACCGCCCCTGCCGATCGAGGTAACCGAGGGGGATCACGCCAGCATTTCCAACGATGACGAGGTGCTTCGTGGGACCTCCGTGCGACAGGGGGAGAGCGCCGATCTGACCATCCACAGCCCCAATGAGAGGGTTCAGGCCGCCCTGGATTCACCTGCCAAAACGAGCGACATCGATCAAGGGTTGCCGGGGCCGCAAACCGTCGAGGCCTCCCCCCAGCCACCGCCAACAGTTTACTCTCGACGCCAATTCAGGTATGATAAATGAGCCTGTCTCCCCGCAGAGGACCGCCATCCTGGCATTCCCTGCTCGGGGACAGGCCCCGCGATCAATAGCCTGCTGTCTGAACCCCTCCCCGGTTTTCATGTCTACTTCATCAATTCCGCTTCTCGCGCCGAAGTCCAGCGGGCGGAAAACTTCTGCGGACCGTCGCGTAGGACGCGCGTTCTTCCTGGTTGGTCTGGCGGTCATTCTGATAACATCCGGTGCACTGGCCCTCTGGCCCACGCCTTCCACCCCGCGCGGTGACTACATGACGCACCGGGTGCAGCGCGGCACGCTGACGGTCTCGGTAACCGAGCAGGGAACATTGGAGAGCTCCAACAACACGGAGATCAAATGCAAGGTACGTGGTTTCAGCATGGTCACCTACGTCGTTCCCACGGGCACGGTGGTGCAAAAAGGCCAGGAGCTGGTGCGGTTGGACACCAAAGTGCTGGAAGAGCAGTACAGCCTCACCAAAACAAACACTTTCATCGCACAAGCCACATTGGCGCAAACGGAGGCCAATGTCGAGAAAGCAAAGATCGCCATCGAGGCGTACCAGCAGGGACGATACAAATCGCAACTCCAGGCCCTGGAGAAAGAACTCGCCGCCCACCGTCGAAACCTGCAGACGGCGCGCAAAATGTATGAACGCTCGAAATCACTGTTTCGGCAGGGCTATGTGACACAGTTGGAGGTCGAGGGGAACGCATTCACGGTCACACAAGCAGAATTGGAATTGAAGGTCAAAGAGACTGAGATTCGGGTGCTGAAGGAGTTCACCCGTGCCATGCAGTTGGAAACGTTGCGGGGCAATTTGACCGCCAGTCAATCCAAACTGGCGGCCGATCAGGCGGGCCTGGCCATGGAGATCAAACGGCGGGACAGGGCGGCTCAAGAGCTGGAAGATTGTGTGATACGGGCAGAGAAGAGTGGGTTGGTCATCTACCCCTCGGCCGCGTCGTGGAAATCGACGCCCGATATCACGGAGGGGGCCACCGTTCGCAAGGATCAAGTATTGCTGCTCATGCCCGATCTGTCCCAGATGCAAGTCAAATTGGGTATCCACGAATCGGTGATCGACCGCGTCAAACCGGGCCTGGAGGCCATCGTCACCCTGGCGGACCGCACCCTGCGTGCCGAGGTGTCGGAAGTTGCGTCCGTGACCCGACCCGCCGGATGGTGGACCGGGAACGTTGTCAAGTACGACACCGTGATCAAGCTGCCCTCCGGTCAGGGGCTCAACCCCGGAATGACGGCTGAAGTCGAGGTGATTCTGGCGGTGCATCCCGATGTTCTGCTCGTTCCGGTCGCGGCGGTAGTGGAAACGGACAATGCCGCATACTGCTGGGTCCAAGGGGATGCCGAGCCCGAGAAACGCATGATCAAGATCGGCGATAGCAATGACGTTTTTCTGGAAGTCCTCAGCGGCCTCAAGGAAGGTGATGAAGTGATTCTCAATCCAGCCATGTTCTTGCAGGATGCGGAATCCGACGCGCTGACATCTGTCGCCCCCTCTTCAGCCCCTCCAGCCCCTGGCCACAGCAAACAACAAATGGTGGATCCGTAATGA
>RFIQ01000101.1 GCA_003695565.1 Planctomycetota bacterium
GAATACAAGGGACCAGTGGTGGGCCGGCCTATGGGATTTTCCTCGCATCGATGGCTCCTCGATTCGTCGGCACCTGGCCAGGCCAGCCACCGCCAGCGGAGGTTTTTCCGCAGTGGCAGAACACGTTGCTGCCGAGACGCGGCGCACGTATGAACTGTCCTGCCAACCGTTGCAATTGGTCGGCCATTTCGCCCACGCGGTGACCCGTTATCGCATTCGATTGTACTGCGTGACTGCTCGCCCCAACCGGTTGCAAGTCCGGCGGCTGCCCGGAAACTGGAGGTGGGTCGATCCGGTCGCCGATCCGCTTCCATTAACGGCCGCGGCCCGTCGCGTGTATGAGCAGGTCCTTGAAGTTCCGCTGCCGCGCGGGGCATGATCGGAGGCGTTCCTGCAACCGTCCACTCCGCAAATCGCACCTTTCGCCGTATCTTTGGGTCATGAACCGATTTTCCGATTTCGAACAACAGACGATCGACGCGGCCTTGCTGGACGACTTGACACAGTTGGTCCGGCTGGCCGTGCGTGAAGATCTCGACCGGGGTGTGGATTTGACGACCCTGGCCTTGGTCCCCAGCAACCTGCAAGCGCGGGCCGACATCGTCGCTCGGCAGGCGGGCGTGGCCTGCGGCCTGCCGCTTATCGCAAACATCATCGATGCGATGGGTGCCCGGATCGACGTTGCCGCCCATATGCAAGAGGGGCAAAGCTTTGCTGCGGGGACGAAGCTGGCGACGTTGCAAGGCGGGGCGCGGGATGTTCTCACCTGCGAGCGCACGGTCTTGAACATCCTCAGTCGATTGTGTGGAGTGGCCACCACCGCCTTTCAGTTTTGCGAACGCGTGCGCGACCTTCCCGTAAGGCTGTACGACACGCGAAAGACGACTCCCGGTTGGCGGAGGCTGGAAAAGTATGCAGCCCGGACCGGCGGCGCTCACAATCACCGTCTGGGTTTATACGACGCTGTATTGATCAAAGATAACCACCTGGCGTGTCGGGCCCGCGGAACGGGGCAAGCGTTGACGCCGCAGCAAGCCGTAGAGGTCGCGCGGCGGTTCGTCCAAGAGCAGACTCCACGCAAGAGGCCGATTGCGATCGAAATCGAAGTCGATTCATTGGAGCAACTCGCCAGCGCCCTGCAAGCGCGACCCGATATCGTGTTGCTGGATAACATGCTTCCCGAAACGTTGCGCGCCGCGGTCCAGCTACGCAATTCCACCGCTCCCGAGGTAGAATTGGAAGCATCGGGAGGCGTACGTCTGGAAACGGTCCGTTCGATCGCTGAGACGGGAGTCGACCGGATCAGCATCGGGGCTCTAACCCATTCCCCCATCTCGGTCGACCTGGGATTGGACTGGCACTTGGATTGATCATGCTTAAACGCTTGGGATCGTCGCACCACGGCACCGTTTCGGCGCTGGCCCTGTTTCTGCTTAGCGGTCTCCTATTGCTGCCCCTGCTGTTTGGCACATTCAAACAAACCGATGCCCCCACCGTGCCCAACCGGTATGTGTTCCGAGGCTCCTCCCCGGCACCGCGCATGCCCGCCGCACTGCACAGCATCGCTGGCGAACTCCGCATCCGCCAGTGGCACTACGTCCCCGACTTGGAAGTCGAATTGGCGCAATTCGAGACCGTCTTCTGGGAACCCGACGACACGACCAGCCTGCGCCGGCGGATTGCCACCGACTCGCGGTTGCAGGGAGCGGTCGCGCTCGAGATTGGGACCGGAACAGGCTTGATAGCTTCGGCCCTGGCAATTGCCGGGGCACAGCGCGTCGTTGCCACCGATGTCAATCCTCGCGCCGTGGCCAATGCTTTGTACAACTTGCAGAATTTGGGCCTGGATGATCGCGTGGAAGTTCGATACGTCTCTCCCTCCGATCCAGGGCCTTTCTCTACGGTTGCTGACGATGAACAGTTCGACTTCATCATTTCCAACCCACCCTGGGAGGATGCACCGGTCGAAAGTCCTGCCGCGTACGCGTTGTATGACCCACAGTTCCAACTGCTCGACGGAATCCTGGAACAGTCCTCTCGGCATTTGCGTCCCAACGGAGAGCTGTGGTTGGCCTATGGTGCCAAGACGGCAATCAGGCGCGTTTTGGAACGGGCGCACGAAACGGGTTGGGATGTGGAAGTGGACGATCCACGCCATCTGGATGAACTGCCCGAAGTCTTCTTGCCCGGTATGCTCCTCAAGCTATCCCGCCGCAGTGAAGCACAGGCCGAAGCGGATGTGATAAACTAGGCCGGTCAGTCGCCAATCAGGCAGTCACGCCCCCAATGAGATCGCGCGGTGCCCGTCGTTGGTCAAGTATTTTTAAAGGAGTACGTCATTCGGATCGTTGACGGCAAGTTTATCGCTGACACATTCCGGTTGACCGACGCCGGGCCGTCCGGTCCCGAATCCGATCGGCAACACGATGCCGGGAACGAGGCTGGACAAAACGCTGAACAGGACACGGTACCGGGCCATGACGCGGATGGCGCCAGCGCCGTTGGGGAAGAAAACTGATTGTTGCTCGTTGGCATACTCCGTCGCATCCGACTGAAGCACCCTAAGGTTTGGAATCTCCATGCGCGCCACCGATCGCCAAGCGGACCAGATGGATTTTAGCGAAGTGGAATTGGATCCGGTGTTCGTGCATGCGCGCCGTGAGGCGCTGGTACTGCTGATCATCTTCGCCGTATTTCTCGTTGTCGTGCTGGCGACGTGTTACTCCTTGGGGACCGCACATGCGGCCGACGCCGTGGATCACGCGCTCGTCTGGGGAATGCCCCGCTGGGTTTGGTGGGGCATCGTTGTTCCCTGGGGAGCGGCCAACCTGGTTACGGCCTGGTTCACGCTGAGTTTTATGCGTGAGGATGCGCTGGAGGCTGCGGAATCGCTGGCTCGTCAACAGGCGGAAACCGGGACGCCAAGCGATGGCGTCGGTTGTGACGATGCCCGTGAGGGAGAGCAAGACGCATGATGTCGCCATGCTTACTCGGCCCCTGGTTGATCGCTCAGGCAGCCCCGCGATCCAACTCGGCGATCGTCGCGTTTGTGGTCTATCTGGCCGCGGTCATTTTCCTGGCCTGGCTCTCCACACGAGTTCCCCGCCGATCGGGTTTCCTATCGGAGTATTTTCTGGGAGGGCGCAATCTGGGCGTGTGGGCTTTTGCCCTGACCTTCGCGGCGACGAGCGCTTCGGGCGGCAGTTTCATCGGCTTCCCCAGCATCGTCTATTCCCACGGTTGGAGCGTGGCCCTGTGGATCGGGTCTTACATGCTGATGCCTCTGGTCGCCATGGGGTTGCTGGCCAAGCGATTGAATCAAGTGGCTCGACAGACCGATGCCATCACCATTCCCGACCTGATTCGGGATCGTTTTCAAAGTCCTGCGTTGGGGCTGGTGGCCACCCTCTTCATCATTTTTTTCATGACCTGCAATTTGATCGCCCAGTTCAAGGGAGGCAGCCTGATCCTGCAAACGCTTTTGCAGGATGTCCCCGCCTTTCAGTATGCCGTGGTCGCCGTGGCTCGCATGGCATCTACCGCTCCCGGATTGTTCTCGACCGTCGACCCCGCGTACCTGTTGTGCTTGATCGTATTCGCGGCCTCGGTGGTCGGCTACACGACGTACGGTGGTTTTCGTGCCGTGGTCTGGACGGACGTGATGCAAGGAATTGTGATGGTGATGGGGATCATGGTGCTGTTGCCCTTGACCCTGATCGCGGTGGGTGGGCTGGGACAAGCCACGCGGGACCTGGCCAGCGTGGCACCTCCCACGGATGTCCAGGTCGAGTTGACGGTGACCGCGCCCCTGGATAACGCACCCGACCTGCTGTTCAAGAACTCGCTGTTGGCAGTGCGCCGCCATGACAACGATGCGATTTGCGTTCTGCGCTTGGCTGAATCGGCTCGTCGCAATGGCCATCGGCTGCTACCGAACGAACCGGACCGGACGGTGGTGCGCGCCATCGAGATCCATCGACCGCTGGAGGATTTTCGGTACCAACGAGTGATCGGCGCCGACGATGGAACCAGTTTTCAGGCCGAGTTTCGCGCCGTCCAGGAAGTGGCCTTCGGCAATTTCCCGGGGGCTTACACGTCACTTCCTGGACCGGACCGAACCAACGCAGCCGGTTTCTTGCCTGCGGCAGCCGCCATTTCCTTTTTCTTTTTCTGGTGCTTCTCCAGCGCTGGACAACCGAGCAACATGATTCGCTGCATGGCCTTTCGAGATTCCAGCATCCTTTCGCGGGCCATCCTCACCGTGGCGTGCTACTATTCCCTGATCTACTTCCCCATCGTGGTGATCTTTTGCTGCGCGCAAACGTTGTTGCCCGGATGGGAGACGGCGTCCGATCGCGTCATGCCAGAAATGACGGCCACGGTCACTGCCATGTTCCAGGTCCCCTGGCTGGCAGGCCTGCTTGTGGCGGCTCCGTTCGCCGCGGTGATGTCCACCATGGACAGCTTTCTGCTGATGATCTCCTCAGCCGTGGTACGCGACATTTATCAGCGCTGGATCCAACCCCATCCATCGCAGCGGCGGATCAAGGTACTGACGTATGCAACCACTATGGTGGTCGGGTTGACCGCCATGCTGGCCGCCATCAACCCGCCGCATTTTCTCCAAAACATCATTGTGTTTACTGGAGCCGGGTTGAGTACGACATTTCTCGTTCCCGTAGCACTGGCGCTGTACTGGCCGCGTTTCAATACGGCGGGGGCTGCCGCCGGTATGCTGGCGGGATTCCTGGGATTGTCGTCGATGTACTTGATCGGCTGGGCTGGGACGGGCACGATGGCGGCGTACCAGCCGTGGGGGCTGCACCCTTTCCTGATCGGCGGCGCGGCGTCCCTGATCGCTGCCATCGGATTCACGTTGATCACTCCGCCGCCCCGCCCCGCGGTAGTGCGACAGTTCTTCTACCGCCCTCGATCGACCGCGGCCCAGTGAGCGGGGCCTGCGGCTGGTACATCAAGCAATCAACTCGGAAATGACCTGGCCACCAAACTGGCTAAGTTGCTTGAAGCGCCCGGCATGGAAGTAGGTCAGTTTATTGTCATCCAAGCCCAACAGATGCAGCAGGGTGACGTGCAAGTCCCGGATTGGGTGCACGCATTCGACGGCCGTGGCCCCCAATTCATCCGTGGCGCCCACCACAGCGCCCTTCTTGACTCCGCCGCCGGCTAACAACATGGACATGGCATCGGCATTGTGTCCCCGGCCCAAAGCGTACACGCCACCGCGGCGGTTATTGTCCGGAGTACGTCCGAACTCACCGGTCCACACGACCAGCGTCTCATCCAACATGCCGCGCGCCTTCAGATCGCGGATCAGTGCGGCCATGGGCTTGTCCACGCTCTTGATCCGCGCCGAATGGCCTCGTTGCAGAAAATCGTGGCTGTCCCATCCGCCGCTGAAGATTTGCACGAATCGCACGCCGTTTTCCACCAACCGACGGGCCATCAAGCACTGGCGTCCAAAGGCGGCCGTGTCGGGGTCGTTCAGACCATACATGTCATGGATATAGGCAGGTTCCTCCTGCAGGTTGAGCACGCCCGGCACGGACATTTGCATGCGAAATGCCAATTCGTAATTGTCCATGCGGGCGGCCAGGTCGGCGTGATCCGCGTGCCGTTGCCGATGTTGCTCGTTAAGATACGCCAGTTCGTCCAAGAATCTGCGCTGGTGTTGGCGCGATCGGAACGCCGGGGGTTGCAGGTCCAGGATCGGGCTTCCTTCTGGTCGCAGACGCGTGCCTTGATAGTACGCGGGGAGGAACCCGTTGCTCCAATTGGTGGACCCACCCTGAGGCAACGCCAACTCAGTCATCACCACGAATCCGGGCAGGTTCTGGTTTTCCGTTCCCAACCCGTATGTGACCCAAGAGCCGACCGCGGGATCGCCTCCCAGACGGCTGCCGGTGTTCATGTGGAACAGCGCCTCGGGGTGATTCAGCGATTCGGCAGTGCAACCACGAAAGTTGCACAGCTCATCCGCCACATCGGGTTGGGCCAGATGTTGCCACTGATCGCACATTTCCAGCCCCGACTGACCGACTTTGCGAAACTTGAAGGGACTGCCCACGAAGAACTTGAAACCTGTCTCCAATCCGCGCGTCAACTTCGATTCGGACTTGTGCAACCGATTCAAGGCAGGCTTGGGATCAAACGTGTCCATGTGGCTGGGGCCTCCCTCCATGAACAGCATGATCACCGCCTTTGCACGCGGCGGATGCATGGGTGGTTTGGGCGCTAACGGATTCTGCCTGGCTTCCGCCCCCCGCGCCTGTTCCTGTTGCAACAGGGAAGTGAAGGCGACTGAGCCCAAGCTGGCCCCCAGCCCATACAGAAAGTCTCTTCGCGCGACCGCTGGTTGAAACATGATCAGATTCTCCGATTTGCTAAACTTGTTGTATTGGTTGCTGGCTCGATTCGCCGCTGCAGGGCCGATCGTGTGGGGCTCTGCGCGGAATCGGGCGGCGGATCCATCAGTACACGTACATGAACTCGTTCGTATTGAACAACAACATGCAAAAATCTGCCAAGGCCCGCGTCTCCGGCGAGACATCGGCCGGTTTCTTGTCCGGTACGTATTGTTCAAAGACCGGCAAAATCTCCTCGTATTCGAACGGTCGGCCGGAGAACTCTTCGACCAACGAACGCGTGACCCGCGTCGGATAGACCACCGGATCCGGTCGAACTCCGCGATGGTACTCTCGCATCTCTTGGACATACTGCACCATTCGCGACGACTCCTCGGCAGTCGGTCGGCGACCGAACACCAACTCGAAACCGCGTCGCACCTGCTCCTCGATCGAATCGGCTTCCTCCTCCAAACGCCGCGCAAAAGCGATGGATCGGTCGGTCATCAAGTCACTGTTCATCAAAGTGAAAACCTGCGGAGTCACCGCCGCGGCATCCCGCACATCGCAGGATTCGTTCGGGTTCGGCAAATTGAACACCTCCATGAATGGATCGGCCTGGCCGCGAACCCGGTACGCATAAATGCTGCGGCGGTTCCGCTGCTCGGGGGTTCGCGATGGCTGGTATGCTGGAGCCAAGGAAAACTGGATCATGCGCGGTTGCAGCGCCACCTCCATATTGATCTCCGGCATCACGGGCAATCCGCCGATCATCGGATTCAACTCGCCCGTAATCCGCAGCATGCTATCGCGAATCTCCTCGGCCGTCAGCCGCCGCACGGGGAACCGGGCCCACAAATCATTGTTGGGATCGATGATCGCCAACCGCTCTGCATCCGGGTGGTAGGACGCTTGCCGGTACGTTTCCGACGTCATAATCAGCCGATGCATGCGTTTGATCGTCCAACCGTTGTCGACAAAATCGGCAGCCAACCAATCCAACAGCTCAGGATGTGTCGGCCTGGCCCCTTTGACTCCGAAGTTGTTGGGCGTCGCAACGATGCCTCGGCCAAAATGCCCTTGCCAGATGCGGTTGACGATCGACCGGGTGGTGAGTTGGTTGTCTGGATGCGCTACCCATTTGGCGAATTCCAATCGCCGTCCATCCAGGGGCCGATCGATGACGTAGGGATCGTCCGCCCCGGCATCGACGGGCAAACCAAGGACACTCAGTACTCCCGGCTGGACCTCTTCGCCGGGTGCCTGTAGCGATCCGCCCAGCAGAATGTGCGAAGTGATCTTCGCGCTCTTGTCGATCTTATTGGGCATTCGCAGTTTGCGGGCGTTCAGATAATTCGGCACGGGCCCGTTGTACACGCTTTGCACCATCGGTTCGTAACGCTCCAGCCGTCGGTTCCAAATCCATTCATCCTGCTCGCGAACCTTCAAACGCCCCTCGTCCACATAATCCAGCCCGATGTGTCGGGGCGGCTTCACCTCGTCGGGCAACTCCTTGCGTTCTTCCGGAGGCACGTACTCCTGCCCACGTTCCTTGTACCATTTGCGAGCCGCAGTCTCCTGTTTCTCATACAACGCATTCTTGCGCTGCGAGGCGAAATCCAACAGCCGCTGGACCATGGCCCGGCCCTCCTCGAATCCTGTCAGGTTTTCTTCCGCCAGGAAGGGTGCCGGGCGCTCGGCCATCTGCGTTCCCTCGAATACCGCATACACGCGGTAGTAGTCGCGCGTGGGAATCGGATCGAATTTGTGGTCGTGGCATTTGACGCATCGCAACGTCGTCGACAGGAACGTCTGCCCGACCGCATTGACCAGGTCATCCAGGTAGATCTGGCGAGCCTCATCCTTCATCACCATGGCCGGGTCCCAAGGGCCCAGTCGCAAGAATCCGGTTGCGATCAACAGCTCCGGGTCGCGTTGGTCTGGCGGTTGCTGTTCCCACAACTCGTCTCCCGCCAATTGTTCCACAATGAATTCGTTGTAAGGTTTGTCTTGGTTGAAAGCTCGGATCACATAATCGCGATAGCGCCACATGTTCGAACGTTCGTAATCGTTCGAATAACCGCCCGTGTCGGCATAGCGCGTTACATCCAACCAGTGCTGAGCCCATCTCTCCCCGTAATGCGGGCTGGCCAGCAGGCGGTCGATCAGCTCGATCCAGGCGGCTTCCGCATCGATTTGCCAGGCGGCCACGAAATCGGCTATCTCTTGTGGCGTGGGGGGCAAGCCGAGCAAGTCCAACGTGGCGCGACGAATCAACGTAACCGGATCGGCAGGCGGCGCCGGCTCGACACCCGCTGCGTGCATTTTCTGCCGAATGAAGTAGTCGATCGGATGCTGTCCACGCGGCACTTCCGCTGGTCGCACGGGCATGAAAGCCCACAAGTCTTCGGCCCGATACCGTCGATAGGTCCACGTGCCGCTCAACCCGCCGCTGGTGGAAACCAGAATGCCGTCTTCGTTTTCGTCCACCGACCAGGCAGCCTGGCGATAGCGTTCCATGGTGGCTTCGTCCGGCCAGGGAGCCCCCGCCTCGATCCACCGCCGAATCGACTCGATCTGCGACTCGGTCAGACGGTCATTCTCCTTCGGTGGCATCTCCAGGTCGAGCCATTGCACAGCCCGATACAGCGAACTGGCATCGGGATCGCCGGGAACGATGGCGGGTTCCTCAGATTCACCTCCGTGCAAGAGTCCCTGCAGGGTACGCACGTCCAATCCGCCCTGAATGTCGTCCGGATCGTCGCCATGGCATCCGAAACACTTGGCCTTGAGCAAGGGGTAAATTTTCAGCGCAAACTCGCGCTCGACTTCCTCGGAGGCATTGCCCGACCCGGTGGGCGCTGCGGGCTCGCCGGCCCCCGGGCCTCCAGTCGCAACCGCCGGTGCCGCAGCAGTCGGTTCGGGCGTCTGCGCGTGCAACTGCAGTCCAACCAGGCACACCACGGCTAGCACCACCAGCTGCGTGCCCACCAGTCCTAGACGCCCGGGCTGGTCCACCTTCGTGGCACCACGCCCTTTCTCCTGGAATCTCGCTTCCATCACAGTTCTCAATCCCCTTGCCAGTGTCACCAAGCCCATCATGCTTCTACTGTTTCCTATCAAAAACCAAGACGTGTCACATCCGTCTGTCAGCCTCACGGCCGGCTGAATTCGTAGATCTGTTGGATTTCTTCCGCCGACAAGGCGGCTCCAAACAACATGAATTCATCCAGGCTGCCGTTCAAATTGCGCACCGCAAATCGCGGTTGGTTGCGTTCCGGCAACCCCCAGTTGCACAGCGATGCGTTGCCAATGCGCACTTCTTCGACCAGGTACTCCTGGGGAATCGCTTCGGTGCTCAGCACCTCCCCGTTCAAGTAGTGGGTTACCTGCATCGCATCCGGGTCGTATACCGTGGCGATCATCAACCACCGACCGCTCAATTCAGGTGTCCAAAACGGCGGCGAGTAATAGATGTGTTTGTCGCGCTCACCCTTGCTCAGGTCGAACACGTCGCGTTTTTTGACGGAGAAGAACAGGCGACCATCATCCATGATCTGCCAGTGCGGTTCACCCTGCTCGTGACCATCGGTCAAGAACAACGAGTTGTACCAACGGTCCAAGCTATTGATCTTGACCCAACACAATAGGGTCAGCGAGCGATGAACACCCGGCACGGTGACACGCACGCGACTACCAGCCGGGCTGAAATCGATGGCCCCCGCGGGCTGTCCCCACCGATCGGGCGAAGGCATCGCCGCCACGACCGCTCCGTCGCTGGCTGCGCCCTGGCCAGCCAGGTTGGGGATCCGCCGGCCGGCGACATCCTCGGGCATCACCTGGTAATACAACAGCATCCGAGGGTCATCCCGATAGAGACGGCTCTTCTCACGCCACTCGGCCAACCGGTTGGACCGGGCATCGCGGACCAGATCGCGCAACTGCTCGATTCCCACGAACTCACGCGTTGGGGCCTCGATCGAATCGCCCGTGTCGCTTCGCCCGACCGCCTGGCCGCCCAGTACGCGCTGTGCCTGGCCACCGCGCGGCCGCCATTCGACCTCGCCATCCAAGACATGGACTTCCGATTTGCCATCGCTCACGTCGACGGCAAACTCGGTACCCAGGTCGACGACTTCACCCACATCGGTCGTGATACGGAAGCCATGCGCCGGCTGAGGAACCCGAGCCCGCACGCGCCCCGACTGAACGACGACTTCCATCGGTGAAAGGACGGCAAATTCAGCGGCCCCCTCCACAACCAGCGACACGCCGCTGAACAAGTCGATTTGGGCCAGCCCGCGTTCCAAC
>RFIQ01000102.1 GCA_003695565.1 Planctomycetota bacterium
AAGAGCCACGTGGAAAAAATGTCAAAAAATCAGAGAATTTTTCCGAAAAGCTATTGCATCCAAAAGATCGTTCCGTACAAATAGGATTTAAGGACGTAGGTGATCCCTTAGATGAAGGTCAAATGCGGTGGCCACCGTGGATCTTTACAAAGGGATTTTCTTGATTCGGAAAAGGGGCTGACGAAAGCATGTGGCTGTTTTCGTCGTAGGCCGCCTCTTTTCCTGGTTTTCCGTTTTAATCGGAGGAGAAAACGTGGCCAAGAAGAAAGCGGCGAAGAAGGCAGCAACCAAGAAAGCTGCGAGCAAGAAGGCTGCAAGCAAGAAAGCTGCAACCAAGAAGACTGCTAAGAAGGCTGCTAAGAAGAAGGTTGCTAAGAAGGCAACTAAGAAGAAGGCAGCAGCTAAGAAGAAGTAGTAGTCCGACTCTGGTCGAAACAAGCTGCTGAATCGAAGCAATGGCCGTCGGGGAACGCGTTTCTCCGGCGGTTTTTTTTGCGCCTCGGGCGAGTCAATTCCTGCGCCGAGCTCCTTCATCTCCCTCGATCCATAACACCGGTAAACGCGTTTTCCTTTTCAGGCGGTCCCACCTGCCTGTCGTGGGGAGGAGGGACGCCCCGGCCTGCCTGAACCAAGGGAACCGGAGGCCCGAAAGGTGGGGAGGTTCACCTTAGGCGAGGCTTTGCGGGGGCAAGTTGCCTCTTTTGACGGGATGCCCCTAGTTGAAATGCCCGCCAGCAAGTAGACTCAAAATGAAGGTTGGGCGCATCGCCGGGACGAGCCGGTTGGGTTCCCTGGATTGCGGGGACCCCTGCGAACCGATCGCCCTAATTGGGTGTCGCAAACATGTGGTCGGACCACCGGCACTCCGTACGCCACCTCTCGAAGTCTTCGTTTTCCTTCAAATTGTCAGACCGTTCGATGCAATCGCAAGTTCCGCAACCCGACACAAAGCGTTTTACGCTCGAGGAGGCCAACGCCATGTTGCCTCTCGTGCGCTCGATCGCCGAAGACATCCAGTCGGTGTTTCGAGACGTCACGGGACGGCGGACGGACTTGCACCGTTTGTTGCGACGCAGATCCCGATCGGCCGGGTCGGCTTATGAAGACGAAGTCGCGGAGAGTCGGGCGGACCTGCAGGCCGAATACGATCGGATATGGCTCTATCGCGAAGAACTCGAATCGCTGGGCGTACATTTGCGCCAACCGGAGATTGGCGCCATCGAGTTTCCGACCATCATCTGTGGCCAAGAGGCATTTTACTGCTGGCAAATTGGCGAACCGCGCGTCGCCTCGTGGCGGTTGGCCGATGAACCCTGGTCGGCTCGCAAGCCCGTTCGGACGCCGGAACAGGTCAACTGACTGCGCGATCGCGTATAATGTCGCGCCATCACAGCCCTCCCTTTATCGGATCGCCGTCTAGCGTCTGCTGAACAGGGAGGGGCCGGCAGATTCCAACTACAGGCAGGAGCGACAGGGTATGAAGGTCGATAGCCACCACCACTTTTGGATCTATTCTCCCGAAGAGTATGGCTGGATCAGGGAGGACATGGACCGTTTGCGGCGGGATTACCTCCCTGCCGATCTGCAGACCGAAATCCGTTCCGCTGGGATCGATGCGGTCGTGTCGGTGCAAGCACGACAATCGGAGGCCGAAACGGACTGGTTGCTGGAACTGGCCCAACAGCATGATTTCATTCGTGGAATAGTCGGATGGGCGCCCCTGCGCGATGAGGATGTGGCTCAGAAACTGGAACGCTGGAGCCATGCCCAGCACTTCAAGGGTGTGCGGCATGTGGTGCAGGACGAACCCGACCGCGAGTTTCCGCTTGGTGATGCATTCAACCGCGGCGTCTCCATTTTGAAGAATTACGGCCTGGTTTACGATATCCTGATCTACCATTACCA
Source organism: Planctomycetota bacterium (assembly GCA_003695565.1). GTDB lineage: Bacteria > Planctomycetota > Planctomycetia > Pirellulales > Pirellulaceae > Aureliella. The sequence goes on from RFIQ01000102.1 coordinate 1,906, forward strand.
CCTGCCGGTGGCCATCGAATTCGTCGATCGGCATCCAGAGCAACCTTTTGTTCTGGATCACATCGCCAAACCCGAAATACGCCGAGGCAGGTTCGATACCGCGTGGGCGGGCAACATGCGTGAACTGGCCCGCCGCGAAAATGTGACCTGCAAGTTTTCGGGAGTGGCCACTGAAGTGCGCGACGCCGAGTACGACATCGACTTGATCCGTCCCTACTGGGAGACCGCGCTCGAAGCGTTCGGCCCGCGCAGGTTGATGTTCGGCAGCGACTGGCCAGTCTGCTTGTTGCGCATCGAGTACGCCGACTGGGTGAATATGGTCCGCCAACTGGCTCAGGGGCTGAGCGACGACGAGCAACAGTGGCTGTGGGGCAAGACAGCGCAACAGGCTTACCGATTGTAATTGGACCCGCCTTAGCTGCCGGTCCTCGCAGGGCAACGAGGCGTTCAGAGTGGTCTTGCCTGACACGACCGGCGTTCGTCCGCCCGGCGCGCTTTGCGTGGCATCATATTAGACCGTCGAGTCGACATGACCGCAGGGATCTTGCCGGAGGAGTGGAGCCATGGAACTGCGATTACTCGGACGCACTGGATTGAAAGTTCCGCGGTTGGTTTTCGGTGCCACTAGTCTGGGCAATCTGTTTCGCGCATTGCCGGCCGAAGAGAAAGCCGCGATCGTCGAAGCCTGGATGCAGTCGCCGTGGCGGCCGGTTGTGATCGATTCGGCCGGCAAGTACGGCGCCGGCATGTCACTGGAAGTAATCGGCCAGCAACTCGCCCGGTTGGAAGTTGATCCCGAGGAAGTCCTGATCTCCAATAAGCTCGGGTGGCGCCGCGTCCCATTGTCGGGCGACCAACCATCGTTTGAACCGGATGCCTGGTTCGAGCTCGAGTGGGACGCCGTTCAGGATATTAGCTACGACGGAATACTGCGATGTTGGGAAGAGGGGAATCGATTGCTCGGCAGCTACCCGGCCCACCTGGTTTCCGTTCACGATCCGGATGACTACTTGGACCAGGCCACCGATGCCGAGGATCGAGAGCGACGCCTGCGAGATATCGTGGAAGCCTATCGCGGATTGGAGGAGTTGCGGGACCGAGGCGCAGCACGGGCCGTCGGGGTCGGAGCCAAGAACTGGAAGGTGATCGAAGAACTATCCCATCTTTGCCGGTTCGATTGGGTCATGTTTGCCAACAGTTTCACTATCATGCACCATCCACCGGAGTTGGCCCGGTTCATGCAACAGTTGAGCGATCAGGGCGTCGGCATCCTGAACTCCGCGCTGTTTCACGGTGGGTTCTTGCTGGGTGGCGACTTGTTCGATTATCGAAAAATCGATCCGACTGATCCGAGGGACGTCGAGCGGTTGGCATGGCGCGAACGGTTTTGGGAATGTTGCCGCCAAGTCGGAAAGTCGCCTTTCGAGATCGGCGTGGCCTTCGGTTTGGCTCATCCCGCCGTCACCGCCGTCGCCTTGAGTTCTAGTCGCCCCGACCGTATCCCGCAACAAATCGCCGCGGTCGAACAGAAGATGTCAACCGACGTCTGGCGAGTCTTCCAGCAGGCAGGGCTGGTCGCCGAAGTCGCATGGCTAGACGACTGATCAATGTGAACCGTGATCGTCATCCATACGTCGCGACCAGGAGATTAGGCGGGCGGCAATGAGCGAGCCGAAAAGGAACACCGGTAAGGCGATAACCCAGCCGGGAATATGGTGGTGATATTGCGGCGGCAACCGTGCGATCCAGTAGTCCCACCGCAGCAGCAGGCTGGCTGTCAGCACGGTAGTCATCAGCATGACCGATTGGGCATTTAGAACGAGCTGTCTTCGGGCGGTCGCATATCGTGGTGCTCGCGACCATGTCCAACCGACAAGGGCTGTGGCAGCCAGTAGCAGAACCGCCAACCCGATCCAATCGTAGCTCATCGCAGCCGCCAGCACGGGGGCGACTAGCGGTCCGGCCATCGTCCCAATGGAATTCCAACGCAGCATGCGAATCGAGACTGCGCTCGGTGCCGTACGCTGGTCCGCATGCGGATCGCTGTCCGAGTTCGTACCATCTGCCGGTGTGCTGGCACGCCGGGCTTGAGAGATGTGGTGATTGAAGTAGACGATGACCACCACCAGCAGAATCGAGTAAACGGTCCATAGGATGACTTGAGTTACCACCTGGCGAAACAACTCGGGCCAGAAAGCAATGGTCGCGCCTTGTACGGCCAACATTCCGGCTACCAGTGCAATGCTGGCAATGGTCGAACGCCATATCCAGGTCCGCTCTTGCGGTGACTCGGCCGCATCGAGCGCGACTTTAGAGCCGAATACGCCTCCGGCCACACCGATCAATGGGCCGAGGGCCACCGCCAGCCAGTGCAACGGATTGATCGCGCCCAACCACGCGCCGCCGATCGCCTTAACTGAAGTTTGCGCCAACGTGCCGGAAGAAATCGCGGTCAGTACGTTGGCCGTGAATGAAGATTCCGGCCGAGTTTCTTCCAGCGTTTCCTCGATCAAGCTGGCCACCTCTTGCTTGACCATTTTCCGTCCACGGGCCAATCGCTGTTTCACGGCATCTGGTGACAAACTCATCAGCTCGGCCACGGCGGCCACCGATTTGCCTTCGCGATAGTACAGGATCAACGGTTCCCGATAGGCCGTCGGTAGGTCGCCGAGCACCGACCAAACGATTTCCGCTCGCTCGCGGCGCAAGCAGTGATCCAACGGATTGTTACGGTCAATCGCATCGGTTTGTTCCGTCAAGTGACGGCGATAATCGTCTTCGATCTGCTGCCGGCGATTTAGGTTGCGGGCAATGTTCTGAACGAGTCCGCGGAGCCAGCCAGTCCAGCGGCGGGGATCGCGGAGTTTGGTCCGATTCTGCCAGGCTACCAGGAAGGCCTGTTGCGCGATATCTTCGCTACGCGACACGTCGCCAGTGGCACTGTACGCCAGCGAACACACGTAGTTTTGGTATCGCTCGACGAGCTTCGCGAACGCATCGCGGTCCCCTGATTGGAATTCGCGCACCAGTTGCGTGTCACCGGCCATCGTCACTGCTCCTGCCCAATTGCGTTTGCATCCACCCCAGCCAGGCGAATCGACGGACCAGGAACTGCAATTCTGGTTGCCTGCCGCCGCAATCCGTCTTGCCCTCTAGTTAATAGTGTCCTTCGATCGTTTTCGGTGACCCAAAAAACCAGCCGAGGAGATTGAAAAAGTTCGTCTTTCTCGATGTGCACCCGTTGCAGATG
>RFIQ01000103.1 GCA_003695565.1 Planctomycetota bacterium
CTCTGACCCAGTGTTCCGACCATGAACATCCCCCAGATCACCAATCAGCAGCTCCTGCAACTGGTCCGCGTCTACTGGCATTGGCGATGGTTGTGGGTCGGCTCGACCGCCGCCTTCGCCGGTCTCGGGTTGTTCTACGTTTTGTTCTTAAAGACCGATACGTGGGTGGCCTCCCAAGGACTGATTATCCGCGATGAGGCGAACGCCTCGGTGGTTCGCTTGGGGCGGTTCGAAAGCCAGACCGAGATGAAGGCGGCTCAGGAGACAGTCGCCGAAATGGCTCGCAATGCTCAAGTGGTGGCCGATGCGCTGCAAGCGGTCGGGCGCGAACCGACGCGGCACTGGTTCTTCTTTACCAAGACCGACACCCGCCGGCCGACGAACAAGGAGGTGGAGGAGCTGGCCAAGGAGTGCATTACGGTTCGAGCCCCACGGGGTGCTGAACTGGGCACCACGGAGTTGATCTACCTGGACGTGAAGCAGCAGTCTCGCCCCCGGGCGCTGGCCCTGAACAAGGCGTTGTGCGATGCACTGGAACGCCGAATGCAACAGGTCCGGCAAGCGCGCGCCCAGGGCGTCATCGGTGAACTGAAAGCCGCCCGCGATGCCGCCGCCAGGGATCTGGACGAAGCGACCGAGAAGCTGCGGGCCATGGAAGCCGCGGCAGGTGCCGACCTGGCCGACCTGCGATCGCTGACCGATGCCACCGCGGCCGGCAGTTCCACGCGCCAAGCATTGGATATGGTCAAGATCGAAATCCGCCAGGCGGAATTGCAACTGGCGGAGTTGAACGTCGACCTGCGCACGGCGTTGGAATCGTTCGAGCATCCAGACAAACTGCTGCTTACGCCATCCAAACTGGTCAATTCGCAGCCGGGACTCAAACAATTGCGCGAGGGACTGGCTGCTGCTACGATTGCCACCAGTCAGTTGCGCGGCCGTTACACCGATTCGCACCCGAGCGTCCGCACGGCATTGGAGGCGGAGATGCAGATTCGCCAGCAGCTGCGATCTGAACTGGGTGTGGCCGTGGAGACGCTGCGCCGGGAAGTCGGATTGGCCCAGGAGCGATTGGAGAAACTCCAAGCCCAACGCGAATCGTACGAACGTCGCATCAAGCAACTGGGCGAAGTGCGGGCCGTGTATGCCAACCTGGCCAACGAAGTACGGGCGCGCAACGAGCGCTTGCAAGCCGCCGAAAAGGCGCTGGCGGACGCCGAGGCAGCACGCGATGCCGCTATGACCAGCAGCTTGATCACCCGCATCGACAATCCTCTCATCGGAGAAAAACCGGTGGGCCCAGGCCGCTCGACCATCGTGGCAGGGGCCATGTTCAGCGGATTGTTTTTCGGATTCGGAGTGGTGTTCCTGTTGTCCCCCATCGACAGCTCGATCAACTACGGTCGCCGCCGGACCGATTATGCCGGTGGGTTCGGCCGCCGCGCCTCCGACCGGATGGCCTCGGCCGCTGCAAACGTCGATGGTGGGCTCCCGGCCGGCGTGCCGCTGGACCGCCGGGCCGGGAGCGGACCGGAGGCCAGCCCCGACGTGCCCGCTGCCGGCCCCGCGGTAGCCCCTGTGACTCCACCGCCGGCCAACCAGGCGGCGGTCACGACTCCGGCCGCTACCCCGGCGTCGGCAGCCGTGACAATGCCTGCTGGCACAGCAACGCAGTTCTTCGTGAGCGGGTCGTCAGAACCACAGGTTTCGCCGCCTGAGGTTCGAGACGCAGCGTCCCAGTCGTTTACCTCTCCGGCAGCACCGGTCGTGCCGGAACAGAAACCACCGGCCGAGCGGAAAACGCCGCAGGCACGGTTCTCGCAACTGGAGAATCAGCCGCCTGTACCTCGCCATACCAGTCACGGGGATACGGTGTAACCCGGCCGAGGCGGCCACCAGTTCCGGCCCAAGCCGTCAGCACCATCCTTGCACGAGGCATACAATGAAGCCGGGTAGCGATCCAATGCTGAATTTCAAGAAAGGCAACTAGGCCGGCATGGTAGAGGCAAACTGTTTGACCAAAACGTACCCGGACTTGCAACGCGGCCACTTCGTGGCGTTGGACCGCGTGTCGTTCACGGTTGGACAAGGCGAGATATTCGGTCTGCTGGGGCCCAACGGTGCCGGCAAGACGACGGCCTTGCGGATTCTCAGCACGGTCCTGCAACCAACCCGCGGCTCGGCCCGCGTCAATGGATTCGACGTCACCACGCATCCCTACGAAGTGCGGCACAGCATCGGGTTCGTTTCGAGCAATACCGCCATCTATGACCGCATGACCGCATGGGAAATGGTGGCTTATTTCGGCAAACTGTATGGCATGGAGCCAGACCGGCTGGAGCAGCGGATGCACGAGGTGTTCTCCCAGTTCAACATGGAAGAGATTCGCGACTGTCCGGGCGCACGGATGTCCACCGGCATGAGGCAGAAGGTGAACATCGCTCGGGCCATCGTGCACGATCCGCCGGTGTTGGTTTTCGATGAAGCCTCATTGGGCTTGGATGTACTGGCGGCGCGAGCCTTGTTGAAGATTATCGGGGATTTGCGCGACCAGGGAAAATGCATTATTTTTTCCACGCATATCATGCGGGAAGTCGAGCGGTTGTGCGATCGCGTGGGCATCCTTTATCACGGTTCCATGTTGGCACAGGGGTCGCTGCCCGAGCTGGCCGAACGCTACGGGGAAAGTGATTTCGAGGAACTGTTTTTCAAATTGTTGATGCAAGCTGACGGCCAACGCGCGGAATTGGATGACGCGGTGATGGGACGCAGGTAAGGATCAGGTCAGGGCATGAATTGGCAGCACGTCAAGTTGATTTTCCAGCGAGAAATGCTGGACCAACTGCGCGATCGGCGAACGCTGTTCACGATCACCGTGCTGCCGCTGCTGCTGTATCCCC
>RFIQ01000104.1 GCA_003695565.1 Planctomycetota bacterium
ATCATATGCACGGGGACGCGAATGGTGCGACTCTGGTCCGCTATCGCCCGAGTGATCGCCTGGCGAATCCACCAGGTGGCATACGTCGAGAATTTGAATCCACGAGCGTGTTCGAATTTATCGACGGCGCGCATCAGCCCGGTGTTTCCTTCCTGGATCAAGTCCAGGAAACTCAGGCCGCGGTTGCGGTACTTCTTGGCGATGGAGACAACCAATCGCAGGTTCCCGGCCGACAACTCGCGCTTGGCGGCATCGTAGTCCAGTCGGTATTCTGCCACGCGTTGGACGCGGCGATGCAGCGTCTTGGGGCTCTCGTAAGTGATCCGCATCAAGTATCGCAGCTCTTCGAGCAATTGCTCTCGGGAACGACCGTCGACGTAATCCGATTCGTCAGCGACTTCTAGTTGATTCTTGAGAGTGTGCATCCGCGCCTCGATTGCTTTCAACTTCTGGAACAGCGGTTCCAGTCGGTTGGTGCGGAGATTCATCTCTTCAACCAGACGCACGGCCCGGTTGCGACGCCGCGTGAGGCGCTTCCAGGCATCGCGACGCTCAGAGTCAGATCGCTTCTTGTCGATCGCAACGAAGTAATCATGATGGTTGAGAACGAGCAGATTGCGCAAAGTGTGGATGTTGGGCACGATCCGCTTCATGATCGCCTTTTTCTCGACCGCGTTCGTCACGCTGACCTCGATCGTGCGGTCCAACCGCAGTTTTCCGTCGCGAACGTTCTCCAGCAGTTTCAATGCTCCCTGCAGCATGAAATCGGTGGCCAGCATCCAATGGCGGTAGCGTGTGCGCGTTCGCTCGATCTTCTTTGCCGCGGCGACCTCCTCATCCCGAGTCAACAGGGGAATTTCGCCCATTTGCATCAGGTACATGCGCACCGGATCATCTGTGCTTTCAGTCGCCTCAGCCAGCTCCTCCAAGTCCCCCTCTTCAATTTCCCCATCCAGTTCGTCCAATTCTTCATCGTCGTCATCCAACACGACCCGCGTCTCGGTGTACCCAGTGGCCGCGGTCAGATCGATGGCGTCCAAGTCGTTTTCCATTTCGTCGTCGATGATCGTGCGGCTGCGATAACTCTTCTTCATGGGGATCCTCTCGTCGTTCTTGTGGTTTCGCAGAGCCGGTTTAGCGGTAACCGTCTGCTCGCTTGCAGGACGAGGGGAAGTTAAAGCAGCCGTGGTGCCAGAGCGGAAACAGAAGCGGGAAGGCAATGCATAAGTGCTTTGTGATCAAGAGGTTATGATTTCTTTCCAGAAATGACATACGCTCCCTCGTGTTGATTTTGCGAAACACGAACGGTGCTGCGACGGAACTGATGTTTCCCTAAATCAACAAGACCGCCTATTTTGCCCTTTCTGTGTATTTGTGTCAAATCTCAGGTCGGTAGAGCGCGAGCCCCGTCGCGCTCGGCGGATCGTCGCAGGGTGGATGTGCCCGCGAGAGGATCGACTCCCTGGCGTGCGCGCAGCGGCCGAGATGGTCGCTTAGGCAACTGGAAACGAGGGACCTAGATCACGGCCGCAACGGACCAACACGTCGGCCGGATCAGCAGTGGTTGCCGTGGTGCCGGCGACGGACTAGGAAGATACGAGGCGACGGATGGCATCCGCCAGGCGCGCGACGCCTTGGCGAATACCCTCGACCGATTGAACCCCATAACTCAATCGAATCGTATTCCTTTGCAGCGGGTACCCTTCCGGTGGAAAGCAGTAATGCCCCGGAACATACAGGACCCCCAATCCGGTAGCTGCGGGCCATAAACGCCCCTGCTCGGAAGCATCGATATGCTCTGGGAGGGTCAGCCACACATAGAGTCCACCTGCCGGTTTACGCCAGGTAACACCCGCAACATCTCCGAGATGTTCTGCCAATGCATCGAGCATGGCATCGCGCTTGGCCCGGTAACCAGCGATAATGGATGGTAGATGGGAATCGACCAACCCGCGTTCCAGGGCCAGGCGGATCAGCGATTGGTTGAGGTGAGGCGAGCCGAAGTCGATATTCGCTTTGATTTCCAGAATGGGGCGAACCAACCATTCTGGCAATACACCCCATCCCACCCGAATTCCCGGGGAGAACGATTTGGAGAACGTACCCAATTCAACGACGAAGTCGGTGGCTGCCGAATCCAATGCGGACAGTGGCGGTAGCGGTTCGCCCTCGAATCGCACGAGTTGGTAGGCGTTGTCAGACAGGACCAACAGCGGACCGTGCTGGTGGCGCCATCGCTGGATGATTTCCAGCAAACGCTGGCGGCGCGGAAGGGACAGGGTACTTCCGGCGGGATTGTCGAACTCCGGTACCAGGTAGACGGCTTTCACCCGCCCTGCCAATCCGGACCTGGCCAAGCGATCCAATTCCGCTTCCAAGGCGTCGATGTCGATTCCGTCCTCGTCCGCTGCTACCCCGATAACCTTCGCACCGGCCGCCTTGAGCGTTCCCATGAAAACAAAATAGGTCGGCGCGGCAGCGAGCACGATGTCCCCGGGATCGATGATGGCCTCGGCCAGGAGGTGGAGCATCTGATTGCTACCGGCCGTCAATACGATCCGCTCGATGGCCGGACGAACGTCCGGGAAGGAACGGTAACTCCATTCCGCCAGCACCTCGCGCAATCCCGTCGCGCCGGCCGTGGTGTCGTACTGCAGTGCCTTCCGCAGATTGGAGGACTCCGCGCACAATGCCTCGAAGCAGGCAGCGACCTCAGCGCATGGCAATGTGGCGTTGTCGACGAAACCCGCCGCCAACGAGACCAGGTTGGGGTATTTGAGCGCCTGGGCCATCAACTCCCCGATCGGCTGGCCAGCAGCCCACCGCGCGCGTTGGCTAAGGAGCTGGTCTGCGTCTTCCTTTCCTGGTTTCATGGAAGACGCAGCAGAGCGGGGAGTTCCCGAATCGGAAAGGCTGGAGGACATGGTGTGGGCTCTTTACAGGTCTCAAAGAAAGCTGTCGCGTTCAAGGTTGATCCGCGATCCATGGCGTGAGGGGGATGCGCATTGCCGCTGGGCAACTGCGGAGGGCCATTTCGGCCCTCCTATCATCCCCTACCCTAGGATGAGCGATTCAACCACTCATTTTCTTGCATTTGCGCCCTGGAACTTCCACCCACCAGGAACGGTATGGACGGGCGAAGCTGGCAAGGTCAATTCTGAGCGATAACGCTGCGGGCGAAAAGGGGCACCCGCCTGGGCCCAGCCCCGCCAGCGGTAGTTGGAACGGAAGCGCCCGCTTCAGTGGCTGACGAAATGGGCCCGAGTGGGTATAATTTCGCCGGTTCGATGATTGTTATCGATGACGAATGAAGATCATGCGGCCTGTTCCTCGTTTCCTGCGGAGAACAGGTCGTCTTTTTTGGACAGGACGGTAAGAAAGGAGTTCCCCATGCCCGAATCGTTCCCGATGACTCGCGAGCGTTTTGACGAATTGCGCCGTGAGGTCGAGCGTCTCGAGACGGTGGAAA
>RFIQ01000105.1 GCA_003695565.1 Planctomycetota bacterium
AGAGACACCACCATCGTCCGAACGAACCGCCGGGGAAGCGACTTGTGCCTCTGCCAGGTCTCCGATAACGATATCGAGCGCTGGACTAGCCGTCAGGGCATCCAACAAAGCGGCATCCGTGCCCTGGCCATCCAATTCCATTTTTCCGCGTCCAGCGCTGTCGGTTTGCAACTCAGCAACTGGCGTCCCGTTGACGAACACGGGAAGTTGCGAGCCCGGAGTCGCCCCAATCAGCTTGATGGAAAACTCCACACGCCCGTTGTTGATTTCGAGTTCGACGCGTGCACGGGTGCCATCCGGGGTTTCCAACCAGGCCTCTGATTTGGGAACGGCAGGGCGATTCAATTTGTTGATCACCTGCAAGGCATCCAATGGCGTCACGGACGCGTCCCCATTGACATCGATCTTGGGGCTGTCCGCTGTGCCTTCGATGTCACCCCCTCCAGCATTCAAATGGTTGACGACGACCAGCGCATCGACGGCACTGACGACGCGGTCGTCGTTCACATCAGCGGGTTCCAGGAAGTTGTGCAACAGGTCTGCCGCGAGCAGTCGACGGCCTTCCAGCGATTCATGACGGAGGCGACGGTGACGAAAGTACTTGTTCATGGTAGGTCCTTCAGGAATGCTTGAAAGGAGACAATTTGTCGATGTGGTGAATACGAGCGAGGCCGCTGATGGGCCTGCCGGAACCGACAAAGATCCGACAGGCCCCATCGCCTCAACCTTGATCCCATCGGACACGCCCGCAACCCGATGCGATGGCTGGCGAGGCGGTCTCAACGGCGGGGCAGTCAAACGCGACTCTTCTTCCCCAAGAAAAGAGAGCAGGATCGGCGCCAGCGATCCGCCACCGATTTTGGCAAAAATTCCAGATTTCTCGGTTGCCCACTGTTTGCAGGAAGAAGCCAGCCCGTATTTCCCTAGAATTCCGTCCTGGAGTTTCGCTTGGGTGTACCCGATCACGGACGCAATCTGGTGCAGCGATAGACTGTATGCGGGTGGCTTGGCTGCGGCAGCGTCCCGGTCGACACGCGTTATTGGCTGAACGCCGCAATGGCGGCAGGCCGCTTTCCCATAGGGACCAGTTCCTCGGCGTTATATTTGCTCGGCGCAGGGCAGGGAACAACCCCGAAATTGGTCTCCGTTTACCACAGGAGCGCAGACCGCATTCTGTGAGTCAGCAAGTCGCGAGGAGCACAAGCATGCGTGCATATCGGATAGCCGAGTTGGTGGTTCTGCCCCTGGCTTGGGGAGGCACGATACTTGCCGCCCTGCAAACCCAACGGTTGATCGGGCCGACAACGCACTCGATTTGCGGTCCTTGGGGATGTGGACCTGAGACCGGGGCTCTGGTAGCAATGCACTTGGGCTGGATGGCAATCCTGGGGCCACCGCTACTCTACCTGCCACTGCGCATGCGGCTGTCGCCGCGGTGCGTCGGTCGATTGGCCGCCGGGTTGGTGGCAGTGGCTGCGGCCGGAATCGGTGCCATCGTGGCCTGGCAATGGCTGGCCTGGTTACCCTCGGCCGGTGCGTGGGCGCGACCCTATATCTGGCAACGCTGCGCCTTCGCCGTCGTGACCGCCATCGATTTGCCGCTCTTGCAAGTACTGGGATTGGGAATGATCCTGGCGGTGCTCAACCGGAAGTCGCTGCGGAGGGGAAATTTCGCGGGCGCGGCGCGTTTCCTACCATCTCAACCGCACGGCTCCGATGCCAACGTGGCCACCGCTAAGGCAACTGAAGAAACTGCTTCGCCTGCTCTCGATTGACCTGTTTAAAGACCAACAGGAACAACTCCTGCAGTACGTGGTCCGAGCGCATTAGGGCCACCGCTTCCCCTTGGCCCTGCGCGGAGATCATCTGGAACTCGGGCAGGGGCAGCGTCGAACGCACGGTCACCGTACTGACAAAAGCCCTCGGTAACGCCGCAAAACTCTGCGCAGTCCAAATCGCAGCGGCCAGGTCCTCACGCCTGGGCGGCGCATCACCAAATAGCAGGATGACTTTCACCGCATCCCTGCGAAAGGCGTATCCGCGGGTGGCCTGCAGCAACCCTAAATGCACGGCTTCCGCGATATCGGGGCCGCCTCCGAAGGGTTGAACCGCTTGAAGGAATCGCTGAATCTCGTGCAAGTTGTTGGTTAAAGGCGTGTAGGCAACCGGAATCGGGTCATCGATATCTTTGTACGTTACACAGGCTATGCGAGTGTTGGGAAGAGCACGCAAGACGAGCCCGCCCAGTTGCAGGAATCGAATCTTCAAGACGTCGATTTCGGGGCCCATGCTCGTCGTGCTGTCGAAAACGATAACCAGATCTAATCCACGTCGCAGATCATGCAGCATGCGGTTGAATTGCGGATACGCTCCCCAACCTCCGGCAGCGCTGCCCCGCCCGCGGAGTCCCACGCTGCTTGCCGCCCCCTTGCCGGTCGAGGTCGTGCCTGCAGCCCGGAGGAGGCGGGCGACTTCAGACGGCTGCAGCGGAGCACCTGCGGATCCACTGAACGCATCCACCTGAGGGTCGGCCAAGATATGTGGCAGCGTAACCTCGGGCACCGCCGTTTGGACAACGACTTCCAACTCCGCAGGAAGCACTTCGAACCGCGGCATCGGCTCGATCACCTCGCGTTCGACCGTGGACGATGCAACCAGCCACCGGATCATCGAGTCCGACGCCGATGGCAATCGAGTGCATGACGCCAAAAGGACGACCACGATGTGCGCCGCGACGCTCAGCAACCACGCGGCATGCCAACCACGGCAATCACTGCTGGTCGCTGACGAAGGGAACAGCCACGACCAACGCCCCTGTGGCTCCAGGCGAGTTGGCGAGGCCTTGACGGGAATTTCAAGTCCTCTGCCCACCGTTTCACTCGGCTTCCAGCAGTAATGCGTCGATCGTAACGCCATCGGCCAACCCCACGTGTTCGGTAACCAACCGCCCATCGCGGAACACTTTCAGGTCTGGAATGGAATCAATGAGATACATCTGGGCCAGCGTGGGACTCTCGTCCACATTCACTCTTACAACATGTACATTTGAGTGCTCGGCAGCGTACTCCTCCAAGACACCTCTTTGCACCTGACACGGGCCGCACCAGTCCGCATAGAAATCGACTAGGACGGTCCCCGAGTTCTTATCAACGATGTCGGCAAACGAATCGTCGGTCGCCTGCGTGACTGCACTGTTGTTCCCGGCGTGCGGCATTTCACTGGTGTCGATCACCGGGCCGGGCCCCCCTGTTCCGCAGGTCCAATGGCATGTTCTTCCGCGCAAGCAGCGCATGCCGAGCGCGCGCCTTCGTAAACAAAGGTGGTGACCGATGCGTCGGCCGCGCAACATGCTTGGCTGGACTTCTCACCGCTAGCACAATGCTCCACGGCCGTGCACAGCGTTCCATCGTGACTCACGTGCAACGGATCCTGTTGGGAGGAATGCAAGGCGCACGCGGAACATCCCGCTGCACCGACTGTAGCCTGACGCACGGCTGTGCCTACACCCAACAGACCCGCGATGGCTGCAACCAGAAAAAGGGCTTTGGAACTGGACATGACTTCACCTGACTTTCTTTGATTTTGGAGGAAACTCGTCAATTCACGACGCGGACGATCCGTTGCCTGGAAACGCCGTCGTCCCGATCGCGCGTCTGAATCATTTGGAACGCGACGGTGCCCAGGGGGCTATGTCAGATGTCGCACCGCCGGGCCGCCACCTTACATCGAAACTCCGCTCCCGGCCCACCAGGTATCAATCTACGGGGCTGCGTTCGCCAAGTCGGTGCTGCGGCACACGCTTCACCCACTCCCCGGGATGCATCGCGGTCAGTGTGCGATCACGCACCGATGGTCGATGCGGGGGCCGCGTAAGATGAATCGGCCATGTGTTTCGTTTTCGTTTCGCTGTCAGGCACCGCTGCGTCTCTCGAACAACCGATGGGTGCAGGGAGGAGGGGAAGACAATGTCCGGAATCTACCGCTTCGTACTCGCTGGGGCAGCCGCAACAGCGGCCCTGGTCCTGGCCATTGTTGGTGGTTCGACCTGGTTGGTATCCGACCAACAATTGGACGGTCCTCCAGTACGGTTGATTCAGAGGAGAGCCACCCCCGGTTTCGACATGCGCAACCTGACCATTCCCGCCAACGAGATTCATCACGGAGGGCCTCCCAAAGATGGGATCCCGGCGATCACCGATCCGAAGACGGTGTCCGCCAATCGCGCGACCTTTCTGGCGCCGCAGGATCGCGTGGTGGGAGTTGCCATCGGGACGGAGTCACGCGCCTATCCCATTTCGATTCTCACCCAGCACGAAATTGTCAACGACGTGGTCGGCGGCATTCCGATCGCGGTGACATACTGCCCTCTGTGCGATTCGGTAGTGGTATTCGACCGTCGCACACCGTTGGGTGTCAAGGAATTCGGTGTGTCGGGGTTGCTATACAACAGCAACGTATTGATGTACGACCGCAGTGAACGGGAAAGCCTGTGGTCGCAGATGTTGATGCAGGGCGTTTCCGGACCGGCCGCCGGTATGCGCTTGCAGGCCCTGCCGATGGAGTTGACGACCTGGCAGGCTTGGCGGGCCCAGCATCCCGATACGGATGTAATGAGCATCGATACGGGGTATGGTCGCAATTACCGCCAAAACCCCTACGTCGGCTATTTCCGTCAACCTGGGTTGATGTTCCCGGTTCAGCCGCGGACCAATGCGCTGCCACTGAAAGAACCCGTGTTGGGGATCTGGACCGATTCCGCCGCGCTGGCCGTGCCCGCGTCTTACTTCGGCGGGCAATCGGGCGTCTATGCAGGAACGCTGGACGGGAAATCGTTCGAGGTGGAGTACGATGCCACCGACGGGGTCCTGCGAATGCGTTCGGCCGACGATGGGCTGAGCTGGGCAAACAGCTTCTGGTTCGCCTGGTACGCATTCCACCCCAACACCCAACTGGCCCGGCGTTGATGGTTCTCTGCGCCACGCTACCGATCGGGAACGACTGCACTGTCGACTTCAGCAAGAGGCGGCACGCGTCCCGCTTGCCGTCCCTCACCATACCTCTATCACAAGCTGCAAGCGCTCGCCACGAATGCGGCTAGCGTGAAACCAAGATCTGACAGAGAGCCAGGTTGAATGCCCGCGCGATAATGCTAGCATCCCCGACCGGAGAATCCTGTTAATTTGTAACGATCATTCAAAGTTTGCGGGCGGGTGGGCCGATAACGTTTATGTCGGTCGCTGACTGCACATTGGATGACTGCCTAGGCAGGCCCGGGGCACAGCGAACGTCAGGGGGGTTCGACAGCTTGATTCCATCGTAACCGGTTGAGGCAGAATTGCGCACGCGGCACCTCGTGGGTGGCTGCGGCGGCCGAGACTTCGGTTTGCGATCGACTCGCCAGGAACCTCGCTCCGATGAGCCGACAAATCTTCCGCTGGGCGGCCATGATCCAGATCGGGCTAGTGGTGCTGACCGGGTGCCATCCCACGCAACCATTCTTCATCCAGCGCGATGCCTCGATGGCCGATTATGTGGCACAGTCGATGAACATCGACTACGCCGACGTGCACGTCGAGAGCTTGCCGGAGGCCACCCAGGCGCTTCAACCGCTCGGCCC
>RFIQ01000106.1 GCA_003695565.1 Planctomycetota bacterium
ATAATGCGCTGGACCTCCAGGCGTTGTTCGGCTGGCATCCCAGCCTCGGCCTCCTGTTCGGCGAGCAGATCGTCCGCCTCCAGTTGAGCCAGTATCCGCTCCTTGCGTTCCTCCCAGCTCAAGCTCTCTGCGTCGAAGTTCAAACTGGTTGCCTGCCCCGATTCGGTGACCTGATGCCTGGCAACCTGGCTGGCCAGATCCTCATTCTGCTGACGCAGGTCCTCGATCTCCCGCCGCGCCGAAGCCAATTCGTCCCGCAGCCGCTCGATCTCCTCGGCAGCATCACCGGCGGGTTGCATCAAGGAGGCGATGGACAATTCGACACCCTCGCCGTCGCCTTGGGCCGAATCCCGGCAGCCGCCCGCTGCGCCCGCCCCCTGCAGGGTCTCCAACAACGAATCGGCTTGGGACTGGAACGATTGGCTGAACTGCGCCAGGCTTTGCAGCTCCGATTGCAGCGGACGGAACAACTCACCGGTGACTCCGTCGACGATGCGCGTCGCCAACGCATCGAGCCGCTCGTCCATGGCTCCGGTAAGTCGCTCGACCAACTCCTCGACGGCAAACGCCGGGCCGGCGCTCGCCAGGTCCGTATTGTCGGCCGCACGGTGAGTCGGCCCAGCAAGATTGTCGACCAATTCGCACAGTGCATCGAGGAGCTGCGGATCGTCAATCGCCACCGCCCGGGAGGCCGAAGGTTCCGCCGCGGCGCAATCCTCTCCGCTGGGACGCAGAGAGTGCACCCAGCGGCGGATTTGGTCCAGCGTGTCTGGTGGTGGCGTCATGGTGGTTCGAGGGGAGCGACGCGGTGTCGGATTGGGATCCGAAGGGAATGGGAGTAGAATACCAGGGATGATGATGACCGGTTGCATCGCGAACGGTTGTTCCACGTACGGACACCGTTTTTCTATGCATTCCTAGGTCGCAGATCGATCCGCGTCAAAAACGTCTGGGAGTGCCATGCGGAGGGACCATTGTTGGCGAAGATGAATTGCCGGATGTAGCGATTGCGCTAACAATGATGCTTCCCCTCGCCTCCTGTGCGTCCCCGCGGGCTCTCCTCGGCGAGTGGGACAACGCGGCTCCCCATTCGAGAACCAGCATGGCCAAGAAAAAAACTGCGGAGAAGTCCGCCCAGGAACTCAACTTCGAGGCGGCGCTCGAGGAGCTGGAGGAGATCGTCCAAAGGCTGGAATCCGGCGAGGGACCATTGGATGCGGCCCTGAAAGATTACGCCCGGGCCGTCGAGCTGATCCGGCGCTGCAACCAGGTGCTCAGCCAGACTGAACGCCAGATCGAGATCCTCAGCGGCGTCGATGCCGAGGGCAACCCCATCGTGCGTCCTGCCGAGGAGGGGGAATTCGCCTTGGAGGATGCGGAATCTGCCGAGTCGAGTCGTCGCAGACGGCCCGCGCGAGGAGAGTCGTGAAGGGCGCGCCGTGCCGGCCGAGCCTGCGCCGCCAGGTTGTGAATCGCACCGCCGGATGTTGGGGAATGCATGAATCCACCTCCGATTGAACCGACCGCTAGCAGCCCCGGCTTGCTGGAAACATTGCAACCCCTGCGCTGTGCCATCGACGCCGCATTGGATCGGTACACGGCTGCCGTGGAGGGGTGTCCCCAACGTTTGACCGAGGCCATCCGCTACAGCGTATTGGCTCCGGGAAAGCGGCTGCGACCGATCCTGGCATTGCTGGCCTGCCAGGCCACCAGCGGGAGTTGGCAAGCGGCCCTGCCTGTCGCTTGTGCAGTGGAGATGATCCACGCTTACTCGTTGGTGCACGACGACCTGCCCGCCATGGACAACGACGACCTCCGACGCGGGCGCCCCACCTGCCACCGGGCCTTCGATGAAGCCACGGCGATCCTGGTGGGCGACAGTTTGCAGATGTTAGCCGTAGAGACGATCTGCCGCGACATGCCCACCGATTTGGTACCCCGTTGTTGTCAGATCTTGGCGGTGGCGGCCGGTCGGTCGCAGTTGGTGGGCGGGCAAATGGACGATTTGGCGGCCGAGGGCAGGTTTGCCGACTCGACTCCAGCATCGCAGCAGATCCGCACCGTCGAGCAATTGCAGGCAATTCACGCGCGGAAAACCGGGGCTCTCATCGTGGCCAGCCTGGAATTGGGTGGGGTGGCGGGTCGAGCCGAATTGGATCATCTTAGAGGGTTGCGGGAGTTCGGTCGGGCGGTCGGGCTGGCGTTTCAAATCATCGACGACTGCTTGGATATCGAGGCGACGGCCGAACAGATGGGCAAACGTACGCGTAAAGACAGCACGGCTGGTAAACTGACCTATCCCGGCTTGATCGGTTTGGAAGCTTCCCGCCAGATGGCAGAACGGTTGGTGGACCAGGCCCTCGATGCGATCGCGGCGTTGGGTTCCCCAGCCGCCCCCCTGCGGCAGTTGGCCCGATTCATCATTACCCGAACCTCGTGACCCCACCATGACGAAACTGTTGGAACAAATCACGTCGGCGACGGACCTGCACGGCTTGAGCGTGCGGGAGTTGAACCAGTTAGCCGATGAGATCCGAGAGGTGTTGTGCGGATTGTTGAGCATTCGCACCGCCCACTTCGCTTCCAATCTGGGTGTGGTCGAACTGTGCCTGGCGTTGCACAGCACGTTTGATTTCCGCCAGGACCGTTTGATTTGGGACACGGGCCACCAGATCTACCCTCACAAGCTGGTGACGGGACGCTTTCCCCAGTTTGCAACGATTCGCACCAAGGGCGGGTTGATGGGATATCCCAATCCGGCCGAAAGCCCCTACGACCTGTTCATGACCGGTCATGCTGGTTGCAGCGTATCGACGGCGCTGGGGCTCAAGAGCGGCGACGACTTGTTGGGCCAGTCCGACCGCTACAGCGTGGCGGTCATCGGCGACGGGGCATTCCCCTCCGGCATCGTCTTCGAAGCCCTGAACAATGCCGGCGAGCTGGGTAAACGCATGCTCGTCATTTTGAATGATAATCGCATGAGCATCTGCCCCCGCGTGGGGGCGGTCGCGCGGTATCTGGATCGCTTGCGGGCCAATCCGTTTTACACGGGATTGAAATCGGAGGTGACCAAGATCCTGGGACATGTCCCAGTGTTCGGCGATCCCACCGAGCGTTTCCTGGCTCAGATCAAAGAGGCGGTCAAGGCGGGGTTTCACGGCGGCATGTTGTTCGAGGACCTGGGCGTGCACTACGTGGGCCCCATCGACGGACACGATATCGGACTGATGCGCAAGTACTTGCAAATGATCAAGGACAAGGATGGTCCGGTCCTGCTGCACGTGGTGACCGACAAGGGACACGGTTACAAACCGGCCGAACAGGACCCGGTCTTCTTTCACACGCCCCCCGCCTTTCAAGATGAACAGGGACGGCCCAAGATCAAGTCCGGCCCCAGCCGCCCGGCCTTCACTAATTTCGCCCGCGATGCCGTGCTGCAGGCCATGCAGAATGACCAGCGGGTCACGGTCATGACTGCCGCCATGTGCCAGGGAAATAAACTGGAACCGGTCCGCGACGCCTTTCCGGAGCGGTTTTTCGATGTGGGAATCTGCGAGTCCCACGCCGTCGCCTTCGCCGCCGGACAAGCCAAGACGGGGTTGCGACCGATCGTCTCGATCTACAGCACCTTTTTGCAGCGGAGCTACGACCAGATTTTCCAGGAAGTCGCGCTGCAGGATCTGCCCGTCGTCTTCATGATGGACCGGGCTGGATTGGCCGGCCCCGACGGCCCCACCCACCACGGTGTGTTCGACGTGGGCTACATGCGGCTATTCCCGAACATGATTTGCATGGCACCCGCCTGCGGGGCCGAGCTGGCCGCCATGCTCGATTTTGCCTTGCAATTGGAGCACCCCAGCTCCATTCGGTACCCTAAGGCGACAGCGGCCGACCGCCTCGATCCGCTGCCACCGATCGAATTGGGGCGCGGCGTCGAACTTCGCTCCGGCAAAGACGGCGCGATCCTTGCGCTGGGGGCCATGGTGGAGACGGCCTTGCAAGCCGCCGAACAACTCGCCGCCGAGGGGTTGGAAGTGGCGGTGATCAACCCGCGTTTCATCAAACCGCTGGATGCCCAACTGCTGGAGCAGGTGTTTCGCTCGTCCCGTTTCGTCGTGTCCATCGAAGAGGCGGCCTTGGCCGGCGGGTTTGGTTCAGCCGTCGCCGAGCTGGCGATCGATCGAGGATGGGAAACCCGGCACTTCCGGCGGCTGGGGTTGCCCGACACGTTCATCGAGCACGGCGAACGCGACGAGCTCCTCAGCGACTTGGGGTTGGACCTGCGGGGGTTGGTCGATGCATGCCGGGAGTTGGCCGCCGAGAGCAGCACTCCGGTCCTGTGACCAGCAACCCGGATACGCATAGAACGCGGGCGGGCGGTTCAACCCACGCACAGGCGCAAAAAGGTGCCATCATGCAGCAATCTCCCTGGCCGGATGCCTATCGCCCTCGCATTGTGGTGCTGGCCGCCGTGAATCGACCCCGGGTGGCCGAGCATCTGGATGCCATCGTCGATGTCCTGCAACAGCACGCCGATCTGGTGGCCGTCGACCGCGATGAATCTTTCGACTTCCACCCCGATGTCGCTGTCGATCTGGTCGTCGTCCTGGGTGGTGACGGCTCGATCCTCTCGGCCGCTCGCCGCATGGGCTTCCACCAACGACCGGTCCTGGGAGTCAATCTGGGCAGTCTGGGATTCCTGGCGGACTTGAGTGAGGCCGAACTGCAAGCGGTATGGCCCGAAGTTTGTCGGGGCAAATTCACGATCGACCAACATGTCATGCTGCAATGCGAGTGGACGGGAGCATCCGCAGCCGGGCCAGGAGGAGCCAGTTCGCTCACCCAACTGGCGCTGAACGAAGCCAGTGTGATGGGGGGGCCACCCTTCTCGATGCTGCAGATCGATCTTTACGTGGATGGCGAATTGGCGTCTACTTACAGTTGCGATGGGTTGATCATCAGCACTCCGGTGGGCTCGACCGCACACAATCTGTCGGCCGGCGGACCGATCCTGCAGCGACGGTTGGAGGCCGTGGTGATCAGTCCCTTGAGTCCTCACACGTTGACCATGCGCCCCGTGGTGGACCACTGCGATCGAACGTTCGAGGTCTATGTTCGCCAGGGCCACGAGTCCGTGTTCGCGGTGTGCGATGGTCGGGTGCTCAGCCGTTTGCAGCCGGGCGATTGCTTGCGCATCACCCGCGCTCCGGTGTCGTTCAAAATGGTGCGTCTGCCGAACAAGAACGAATACAAGACATTGCGAGATAAATTGGGCTGGGGAGGCAATCCTCGCCAGCCAGACGATTGATGGAGCGGTTCGAGCGCGGGACAACCGCCAACCGCAACCTGTGGGAGCCTACATACCTTCAACTGGCACGGAGGCCTTTTGCCATGCGATCTACCCGTCTCTTTCGTTCTGCGCCAACTGCATTGTTCTGCTTGCCGACCGGGCCACGCGCGCCCGCGGTGTTGCAGGTTGCGATGCTGGTCCTGCCCTTCGGAGTTGGCCTCGCGGCGGACGACGCATCGGCCCCCGTCGACCTGCAATACAAATTGGTGCCCGGGCAGAAGGTCGTTACGAGGGTCGAGCACTATGCCGAAACGTATACCATCATGGCGGAACAGCAGGAACGCGGGTATTCACGCACTGTAACGCAGAAGACCTGGCAGGTAGAGCGTGCTACGGCGGATGGGCATTTTACATTCGTCTACAGCATCGACTGGGTGCAACTGGCGCAATCGGTCGGCGAGGCGGAGGAGATCAGTTACGACTCCCGCCAGGAACAAGAGGTGCCGCCCATGTTTCGGGCAGTGGCCGAGACGGTGGGTACCCCCTTGGCTCGCGTAACCATCGATCGATACGGGAGGGTGATCGAACGCGACAAAACGTTCGGTGCACCCAATCTGGGCATGGGTGAGCTGACCGTACCACTGCCCGGCAAGCCCGTCCGCGTGGGCGATTCGTGGGACGTCGAACGCGAAGCGCGCGCGCAACTGGATGACGGGACGTACAAGCGGATCAAATTGCGCGAGCATTACACGCTGGAAAAAGTCTCCAGCGGCGTGGCTTCCATCCGCGTCGACTCCCAACCCCTCACCCCCATTACTTCTCCGGCGGTCGAATCGCAAATCATCCAGCAACTGAGCCATGGAGTGATCAAGTTCGACATCGACCGCGGCTTGGTGATATCCAAGCACCTGGAATGGGATGAGGAAGTGGTGGGATTCCGCGGTCCCAATACGTCCTTGCGGTACGACGCGAAATTCGTCGAAACGCTCCAACCGGAATCGCTGCAATCCGCGCGGGGCAAGACCACCCAGAAGCGATGACGCCGCATGCCGGGCGAGGCCTTTCTTCCTGCCGATCTCCCCTCCCAATCTCCGTCGCGAACCCTCAATGCACTCCGTCCTGCGGCGTCGTATCGGCCGGGCCGGCGGCGGGTTGCGCGGCGGATCGCAAGCGGTAGCAGGCGGCGACCGGTGCGACCAGGAGCATCATCATCCAGAACACGCTGCAGATGGGCCACTCCAGCCAGCGAGAGATGGCCTCGAACAACTGGTACAGCGGACCGGAAATCAAAATGCCGATGAAGTTGGCCTGGTTCATTGTGGCGATCATGCGCCCCTTGAGCGTCGATGGCGGGCGGGCTTGCAAGAACACCTGGATCGGTATGGCGAACACGGCCGCAAAGACTCCTAGGGCGAACAAGCCCACGATGCTGCCGTAGAAACCGAGCAGGTGTTGATTGCCACCCATCCAGATCCCCAGCAGGAACAGGCACCCACAAATCCCACTCAAACCAATTGTTACGCACCGATCGCTCCATCCGCGGCGACAGAGAACTCCGGCCAGCACGGCTCCCACCATGATCCCGAACGCGATGAACGCCGACAGGAAACTGGCTCCGAACTCCGTCTGGCCGAGCATGTCCAGCCCCAGGCGATTCACGGTCGGTGCTGCCATGCCGCTGACCATCCAGAACAGGCTCGATACCAGCAGCGCTCCCAGCAGAGTTCGATCCCGCTGGAGCAGATGCCACACATCGCGGCTGATTGCCAACGCGTCGATCGTCAGTTTAGCGCCGGGTTGCGCTGGAGGGACGCGGCGGATCATCAGCGATGACAGCGTGCCGGCCACAGCGATTCCCACGCACACCAACATCGCCACCGCCAGATCCTGAGGACGCCCCGCCTCGCCACCGGCCAGGGCCTTTTTCAGTCCACCGGCAGCGACCACGCCGAAGATGATGGCCAGGAAGGTGGTCATCAACATCAACCCATTGGCGCGGGGCAAATCCTGTGGCCGAAAGAGTTCGGGCAGGATGCCATATTTTCCAGGTCCGAAAAACGCACTCTGCGTGGCCATCAAGAACAACACCACCCATGTTCCCGTCATGCCAAACAGGTCGTAGTAATAGAAGGCCGCCAAACCGAGCAACATGATGACGATTTCCGCCACCTTGCAGGCCACGATGATCGGCGTCTTGCTGTACCGGTCCGACAGGTAACCAGCATACCCGCTGAACAACACGAAGGGCAGAGAAAACACCAGAGTGGCCCAGCCCTGCAGGTCGGTTTGGGCGCCGGCCGCCATCCCCGCCGCTGGGATCGCCATCAACAACATCATTTGCTTGTACAGGTTGTCGTTGAAGGCACCCAGGAACTGAGTAATGATCATGCCCCAGAAGGACCGATCGCGCAATACCGGTGGCCGATCCGAGCCGTTTTCCAGCGGCCCACTCGGTACGGGTTCACTCACGTTTTCGTCTCCTTCTCCCGGCGGCGATGGAAATGGCAGTCCAAGCAGGCGACTCCGTCCTGGAAATCACGCCAGAACTATACACGATAAACGCGCATACCGCTTGGCCTACCTCTCGCCAATCCTTGCGATCGCTCCCTCCCCGGCGGGGGCCGAGCCAAACAGTGGATTTCCTGCCGCGAAGAGCGTTACAATGGAGGCGAAGCGATCGCAGAAGCATGAAGCGATCGACCGCGTTTGCAGCGTCGGGGAACGGAGCGTTGGCCACCTGGGGCAGCTCGACCCCTGGTTGCATTTTCAATCCCACAAACTTCGGACGGACAACGGTCATGCCTGGGAATCGACGGCGGTGTTTGAAGACCATAATCGGGATGGGAGCCGCCGTGGGCGCTCCGCTGACCTGGCAAAGCCAGTTGGCGGCCCAGTTGCAGGCCGCTCGATCCAGCCGACGCCTGATCGTGCTGTGGATGCCCGGCGGCCCTTCTCAAATGGATACCTGGGATCTCAAACCCGGGCATAGCAATGGCGGTCCCTTTCAGGAACGACAGACCTCGGTTCCCGGCATCCGTATCAGTGAACACTTGCCGCAGCTTGCCAAATGGGTGCATCGGATGGCGATCATCCGCAGCATGCAAACCAAGGAAGGGGACCATAGCCGCGGCACTTTCTTGGTGCGAACCGGCCAGCGTCCGGGTCAACCGATTCACTTTCCAGCATTTCCGGCAGTCTTGGCCAAGGAATTGATGCGCCCCAGTTCAGGCATCCCCGGGTATGTCAGCATCCTGCCGAGCAGCTTCATCAGTCCTCGAGCATTTGGTGCGGGGTTCTTGGGCCCCGCTTACCAACCCCTGACGGTCGGCCGTTCGGCCGGCAGTCCGATCGGCGCGACCGAGCAGGCCGACACCACCGATCCGGTGCCGGTTGATCTGCGAGTCGAAAATCTGCAGCCTCCTGCCGGATTTCCTGCCTATCGTATCCGCCGCAGGAGAGAGTTCTGGGAGCTGTTGCAATCGAGCTATGCACCGGCCCAGCGAGCCGGGCCCGCCATCGTGCACGATACGGTTTACCGCCGAGCAATGCAGTTGGCCGAAAGCGATCTGGTGGACGCCTTCGATTTGAGCCGCGAGGACGCCGCCACGCGCCAGGAGTACGGTCCTCAGGCCTTCGGTCAAGGGTGCTTGCTGGCGCGGCGATTGATCCAGCGCGGTGTCCCGGTGGTCGAAGTGGCGTTGGACGAACAAGTCAACGGATTGAGCTGGGATACGCATGCTGACAATTTCAATGCGGTGCGACGGCTAAGCCAGATCCTCGATCGGGGCTGGTCACGATTGATGCAAGATCTGTCGGATTGCGGTCTACTGGAAGAGACCACCATCGCCTGGATGGGAGAATTCGGACGCACGCCCACGATCAATGCGATGGCAGGCCGAGACCATTTCCCGAATGCATGGAGCTGCGTTTTGGCTGGTGGGGGAGTCGCTGGCGGCGTGACTGTCGGTGCCACGTCGGAGGACGGCATGGAAGTCATCGATCGTCCGGTTTCCGCGCCGGAGCTGCTGGCCACCATTTCGGCCGCGGTGGGCATCGATCCCTCCACGGAGAATTACAACAGCGACGGCCGTCCTTTCAAGATCGCCGATGCCTCCCCCGTGGCCGCAGCCCTTGCGTCTACCTAGCGCTGCGTTGCCCCCTGTACCGCTTTGGGTCGGGAAGACTTCTCGCTGGCCCACCAGCAGTTCCCTTGCTTTTTCGCCTTCACCGATTCCCTTCATCCAGGAACTCGCCATGCAACGATGTGCTTTTTCGCTGCTGCTCAGCCTCCTCCTGGCTGGTGCCGTGCACCTGCCTGCCCGCGCTCAGCAGTCCAGCGACTCGCCCGGAATCGAATACGCCATCGCGATCCATGGCGGGGCTGGGGGCGATCCAGATGCCTGGTCGGCCGAGTACCGTCAGCAGCGGATCGCCGGCCTCGGTCGCGCACTGGATGTGGGGCTGGGACTGCTGAAAAGCGGCCAGGCGGCCGTGGATGTTGTGGAAGCCGTGGTGGCGACCTTGGAGGATGATCCGACGTTCAATGCTGGGCGCGGCGCGGTGTTGAATGCCCAAGGGCAACACGAGTTGGACGCGTCGATTATGGACGGGAGCGATTTGCAATGCGGTGCCGTGGCGGCCATTCATACAACCAAGAACCCCATCCGGTTGGCACGCCGCGTGATGACCGACACGCCACATGTGTTGCTGGTCGGTGCCGGCGCGGACGCTTTCGCTCGCTCGATCGGATTGGAACAAGCCGATGCGTCATACTTCCAAACACCGCGCCGCAAGTCCGAGTGGGAGAGATGGCGGAGGCAGGGTCAGTCCCGCCAAGGTCGCCTCGGGCACCCGGCCGCGACTGGACTGGTCGAAGGCTACTTTGGGACCGTGGGGTGTGTCGTCCGCGACCGCCACGGCAACCTGGCGGCGGCGACCAGCACCGGTGGGTTGCCCGGCAAGAAATGGGGCAGGGTAGGGGATTCGCCCATCATCGGAGCCGGCAATTACGCTGACAACGCCACCTGCGCCGTCTCGGGAACTGGTATCGGCGAAGAATTCATACGGCATCAAACGGCCGGGGATATTGCTGCCCGCATGCGTTACGGCCAGGTCGCATTACCAGTTGCCGCTGCGGCCGCCATCGCCCAATTACCAGCCAACGGTGGCGGAGTCATCGCGGTGGACCGGCGGGGGACGATCGTCGTCGAGTTCAATACCGTTGGAATGTCCCACGCCATGGCCGATTCGACCGGCCAACGTGCCATCCGCCTCACCCGCTCCGAACCGTAAACCTTTTCCGCTCGTATTCCCGCTATCAGGTTCCGCTCGTATTCCCGCTATCGGGCGGCCGCAACCCACCCTCCCGCCCCGCGGGAGGGTCGCGAGCAATGCGAGCGGGGAGGGCTCGAGCTCAGCTGCTAGTAGTGGAATTCGCCAGAATTCCCTTGCCGTCACTCGATCGCGAAGCCGTTGAGGTGATCTTGGTCAGGTCGGCCCCGACGGTCCGGCGAGGCGTTGGTCGCCGGCCGCGCATGCTGCTCGATCGCTCGGCCAGTTTGACACTCAAACTACCCCCAGATAAACTGCAACCACCCGAAGCGAAACCCCGCAGAAATCTTCGGTTTCAACTAAGCCAGGATGAATTAGATTAGTTCGTCAGGTAGTCGCAACTAAACGTCTCAACATGCAATTCTCAGTCCGGTCGATACTCTAATGCCGTTGCTGGCAGTCTTCACGGCCATTTTCACTTGCAAGCAAATGGACCCCAGTTAGAAATTGCGACGAACCGCTCGGTCGCATTCGCGCTTCGCGCTTTGGGCTTACTGCGGTTCGACCGTTGGTGCGTTTTGGTTATTTGTCACTGCTGATTTCCCATACATCTCAATCTGTCGATAGGACATTCGGCTTAATCATAATGATCACGCTTGCCGATTGCGCATCCGTCGCGAGACAAGGGGCACTTGAAACTGAACCTTACTGAACAAATAGGTGCAACGCAGTAGCCGAGTTTATCAAGCTTGCTGACCAACCCAGCGCGGCGACTTGCTGAACGCCGGCGTTCAACGAACGGGAGCATACTCTCACTGCATGCCACTAAAGCTACCATTCCTTTTGACCTCGATGGTTGGATTTGCATGTGTGGTATCGCAGTTCATTGGCTGGCAATTCCCGCTGCAGACTGCGTCCCCCAGACTCGGTCCTCACCTTGGTATGGGAATCGTCCTCGCGACAGAAATCTTATGGCTCATCACAAATGGCTACACCATTTTGATCTTGAAGCGCATTTGGTATTCACCGCCTAAACGCTCCCACCAGATTGTCGCTGCGATGGTTTGTTTGTCAGTCGTTGCACAAGTATTTCTGGGGCACCTTGCAATTCGTGATTTGCGAAACATGATGGCAGCCATTCATTGAATGCGTTACCCTAAATCGTGGACGAGGTCGATGCGGCTAGTCAAAACGTCGATGAACCATGCGTTGGACCGAAGCACCGCATGTCGTTTTTACGAGTAGAAACCAAGGGGGCGGCAATCGAATTCCTGCTGGATGCCAAAACTCTGTTGGGTTTGGCGATGCCACCCGATGAAACGGTGCCGTTGGAGAACTTAACCGAACAAGAGTTGTTCCAACGTGCGATGGCCGAACGCCAACAACGGGCTAAACCCGAAGTGATGACTGTCCGGTCGATGCATCCCAGCAAGCCGCGGGTCGACTACGTCGTCACCGGCCGCCAGAGCGGACGAACTTATCGCGTCGCCCTACGCGGATTGGAAGCGGGCAGTCGCATTGCACGTGCCCCGATTTCCGTACCAATCATCTGGGAACAGAAAAAACGGTGCCACCCATGTTCCGAGATTGCATAAACCGTTCTGTGTCAATGCCTTTGGGAGCACGAAAGAAATGCGTAGACATCAAGTGGGGCGTTGGATTGGCGTACGAGAACGCGCCAGATGAGTGGGCAAGCGTGTCCGACTTGCCTGACATCGGTGCTCGCGGTTTCGTCTATCGAGATGCTGCATCATCTTCCTCGCGCACACTTCGGCTGTTTCCCCC